>CALKYG010000152.1 GCA_938003575.1 uncultured Alphaproteobacteria bacterium | reverse complement strand
GCGATCGCGAGCAGGACGGCCGCCGCCAACAGTTTTTTCATATTCTCTCCGAAGCGGACATTCTTTCGATGACGATTATAGAGCGCCGGTTTCGATTTGCAGGAGCGGTTCGTCGCGTCATTGCAGCGGCTCGCCGCGGCATCCATCTCAGGCGGCGATCGCCCTTTTATAGGCCTCGCGCCCGGTGATGCGTTCCCACCATTTCGTGACATTCGGCGACATGGCCTCGGCGACGCCGAGCGTATTGGCGAAATAGAGCGCATAACCGACGCAGATATCCGCCATGGTGAAGCGGTCCGCACAAAGATAGTCACGCCCTTCAAGTCCCGTCTCGACCGCCGACCAGCGGCCCAGAAACCACCTCTTGTAGTCCTCAGCGACCTGTGCGCTTCGCCGCTCCTCGGGCTCAAGAGCAGTGTAACGAAAAGTGATCGTCAGCGGAAACGTCAGCGTCGCATCCGAACGGTACATCCAGTTTAAATATGATCCGTAGTCATTTTCGCCGGGTTTCACCGATAGCGGCGTCGGCCCGTATTTCTCGGCGAGGTAATGACAGATTCCCGAACTCTCCGTCATCATCATATCGCCGTCCACGAGCGCAGGCACGGTGCCCAACGGATTTATTTCCTTGTATTGTTTGGCGAAGATGCGGGGAGGAAACGGCAACGTCGCCAGATCATAGGCAAGCCCCATTTCCTCAAGCGCCCAGACGCAACGCAAAGACCGCGCCCCTTGACAGTGATAGAGCTTCATTCGCAACCGCCTCCTTTTGCGAGCTGACGAAGATTGTTGACGAAGGCCCCCCTTGGCAAGACATTCGTCCATATGAATCCGCTCGCCTTCGACCAGACACGCATTCCCTCGCCGCATTTTACGGAAAGCCATGAAGCGTGGCGGAAGTCGGTGCGGGGTTTCGTCGACCGCGAAATTGCGCCGCATGTGAACGCCTGGGATGAGGAGGGAAAATTCCCGCGGGAACTTCACCGCAGAGCGGCTGAGGTCGGACTGATCGGACTCGGATTCCCGGAGGACTATGGCGGCGTCAGGGAGGGCGTCGATATCTTTCATTCGATCATCGCGTCCGAAGAACTCGCGCGCGCCGGCTCCGGCGGCCTGGTCGCGGGCTTGATGACGCACGGCATCGGCCTGCCGCCGATCATTGCGCTGGGATCTGATGAGCTTAAATCGCGCGTGGCGCCGGACGTGCTTGCAGGCAAGAAGCTGATCGCCCTTTGCGTGACGGAGCCATCCGGCGGATCGGACGTCGCCAATATCCGTACAAAGGCTGTTCGCGAGGGCGATGACTTCATCGTCAATGGCGAGAAGACGTTCATTACGACCGGCATGCGCGCGGATTACCTCACCGTCGCCGTCAGAACCGGCGGACCGGGCGCCGGCGGCCTGTCGTTTCTTCTGATCGAGGCGGAAAGCCGAGGCGTCGCGCGAACAAAACTCGACAAGATGGGCTGGTGGATGTCGGACACCGCGACGATTCATTTCGAAAACGTCCGTGTTCCTGCTTCCAACCTCGTTGGCGCGGAAAATTCCGGCTTCGCCGGCATCGTCGCCAATTTCAACGGCGAGCGGCTCGGCATGGCGGCGCAGGCGATCGCTTTCGCCCGAGTCTGCATCGAGGACGCGGCCG
>CALKYG010000151.1 GCA_938003575.1 uncultured Alphaproteobacteria bacterium | reverse complement strand
CGAGAGCGGTCGGCGCGCCGAAGGCCTCGCGTGCGGTAGGGGCGGCGGTCGGCGCCAACATGATTTCCCTCCTTATTCCCTGCCACCGGGTGATCCTGTCTTCAGGCGTTGTGCACAATTACCGGTGGGGGGCGGCGCGCAAGAAGGCGATCCTCGCGCTGGAGGAGGCGCGGGCGAGCGCCGCCTGAAACCGGCGTCCGGCCCGGCGCGTTGCGCCGGGACGCTCAATCGCTATATATCCGCCACCCCGTCAGCCGGCCTGACCACACGAGGCCGGCGTTCCGTTTATGTTCCCGGCGCATCCGCCAAGGAGACCCGCTCGATGTTTATCTCGCCCGCCTATGCGCAAGCCGCCGACGCAACGGCGCCCAATCCGCTGTTGCAGCTTGCGCCGTTCATTCTCGTTTTCGTGTTTTTCTACTTTCTGATCATTCGTCCTCAAAACCAGGCGCGCAAGAAACACATGGAGATGATCGCCAATGTGCGCAAAGGCGACGTCGTCGTGACTTCGGGCGGCATGATCGGCAAAATCACAAAAGTGCTCGACGGCGACGAAATCATGGTTGAACTTGCCGACAACGTCGTCGTGAAGATTGTGAAGTCGACGCTCACCGACGTGCGCACGAAATCGCAGCCCGCCGCCAACGATCAATAAGAAAAAAGAGGGCGAGGCGGGCTCACCGCTTTGCAATTTCGTCGATGCTTCAGTTCAGGCCATGGCAGAAGGCGCTCATCGGGGCTCTTGTTTTCCTTTCTGCGGTTCTTGCGGTTCCGAATTTCTTCGCCAAGGAAACCGTGGCGGGCTGGCCGGGTTACGCGCCGAAGAGCCGCATCAATCTTGGTCTTGACCTCCAGGGCGGTTCTTATCTCCTCCTCGGAGTCGACACCGAAAAGGTCATCGACGACCGGCTGACGGCTCTCCGCCAGGAAATCCAGCGCTCGATGCGCCCCTCCGGCGACAGGGAGCGTGTTGCGCTTCAGGCGCTGCCGACGCTTGATCAGTCCAGGGATTCCATCTCGCTTCGCGTCAGGGACGAAACCCAGATTGAAGAAGCGGCAAAGCGCGTGCGCGATCTCACTCGCGGGGGCGGACTCGTCGGCGCAGGCGTGCGCCCTTACGAAGTCACGGTCACCGGCCCGCGCATCGACATCGTCATGACCCCGGACGCAAAACGCGCCTATGGGCAGGAAGCGCTTGCCGATTCGATAGAAATTGTCCGTAGACGAATAGATCCCGCCGGCAACAAAGAAGTCCTGATTCAGCCGCAAGGCGAGGACCGGATCGTCGTGCAGGCCCCCGGGGACAACGATCCTGAGGCCCTCAAACAGATCATCAATCGCACCGGCCAGCTCTCGTTCCACCGAGTCGACCAGTCCGTGTCGCAGGACGACATGCTCGCCGGCCTTCTTCCGCCGAACCGCATCGTCGTGCCGATTGCGGCGAGCGAAGGCGGCGGCAATCTCGTGCTGTTCGAGGAAGCCGAAGTCACCGGCGACATGGTCGAAAGCGCCTCGGCGGGCCTTAACACCGACGGCGGCGGCTTTCAGATCAATTTCGCCTTCGACAGCCGCGGCGCGCGCCGGTTCGCGGACTACACCAGCGAACATGTCGGCGAACTCTTCGCCATCGTTCTCGACAACGAGATCATTTCCTATCCGCGAATCCAGACGCCGATCACCGGAGGCACCGGCCGCATTACCGGCAACTTCGCGCCGGAGGAGGCGCAGCGCATTGCGACTCTGATCCGGTCGGGCGCGCTGCCCGCGCCGCTCAACACGCTGGAGCAGCGGTCGATCAGCGCCGGCCTCGGCGCCGATTCGGTCAAGGCGGGCGCGATCTCCCTGATTATCGGCTTCACCGCCGTCATCATCTACATGGTGATGAGCTATGGCCGTTTCGGCGTATACGCCGACATCGCGCTGATCACGAACGTCGTCCTGCTCGGCGGCGCCCTGTCGCTGTTCGGTTCGACGCTGACGCTTCCCGGCATCGCCGGCGTCGTCCTGACGATCGGCATGGCGGTGGACGCCAACGTCCTCATTTACGAGCGCATCCGGGAAGAAATCGCCAACGGCAAAGGGCCGATCGCCGCGACCGAGATCGGTTTCAGCAAGGCCTGGTCGGCGATCCGCGACGCCAACGTCACGACATTCGTCGCCGCGATGATCATGTTCATCCTTGGCGCGGGGCCGGTCCGCGGATTCGCCGTCACTCTGGCCACCGGCGTCATTACGTCTGTTTTCTCCGCCTATATCGTCACACGCCTGTTCGCCGGGACCTACCTCCTGTCGAAACGGCCGAAATCGATCACGCTTTGATCGGGTGAATCGCCATGTTGCTGAAGCTCGTCCCCGATAATACGAAGTTCAAGTTCACCAGGGGCCGTTTTGCGGCGGTCGGCGTTTCGTTTGCGCTCGCCGTCGCGTCGATCGTCTCGCTGGCGACGATCGGTCTTAACTTCGGCGTTGACTTCAAGGGCGGCGTCACGATCGAGGTCGCAGGGGACGCTGCGATCGACATCGGCCGGGTCAGAAGCGCGCTCGGCACGCTCAATCTCGGCGAGATCACCGTCACCGAGATTCAGGACGTCGGCGTCGGCGAAAAAGGCGTTCTTGTTACGATCGCCCAGCAGACCCCGCGCGAGGGAGAAGACTTCGACGCCGCCCAACAGCGCGCGGCAGGCGAAGCGCGGGCGGAGCTGAACAGGCTGCTCGGCGAGGAGATTGTCTTCCGGAAACAGGAGGTCGTCGGAGCAACCGTCTCCGGCGAACTCGTCGAAAAGGGAACGCTCGCCGTCGGCGTCGCCGTCGTTCTGATGGTTCTTTATATCTGGTTCATGTATGAGTGGCAGTTCGCCGTCGGCTCGATCGTCGCGCTCTTTCACGACATCGCCATCACGCTTGGCGTTCTTTCGGTGACGCGGCTCGACTTCAACCTGTCGACGATCGCCGCCCTTCTCACGATCGTCGGCTATTCGATGAACGACACCGTCGTCGTTTTCGACCGCATTCGCGAGAATTTGCGCAAATACAAGAAGATGCCGCTCGACGAGCTGATCGACCTCACCATTAACGAAACCCTGTCGCGCACGGTGATGACATCGGGCACGACGCTGCTTTCGCTCGTAGCGCTCTTCTTCTTCGGCGGCGAGGTTCTGCGTGGGTTCACCGGGGCGATCATCTTTGGGATCCTGATCGGCACCTATTCCTCCATCTTCGTCGCCTCCCCGATCCTGATGTGGACCGGCGTCAAGCGCGACTGGTCAAAAGTTAAGGAAACGCCGGCGGCCAAGGCCTGACAGGCGGGGCCGATGCTAAATTGTCACGGTGATGTGACTAAGGCTCGAAGCGGGCCCGGCTTTCAGTTGACTTTGGGCGCGATCCCCATAAAGTCCGGCCAAACCGAGCGTAAGCCTCGGAATTAATAACTATTTCTGGGGGTTATCTTTCCGGGCCGCCTGCTGATGTCGCCATGTGTCCGACACAAACAGCAGGGGCTAAGGGATGTCATATAAAAATGGTGCGCCGCGCAGACACGCGGCTTCAAGGCTTGCATTGGCGGCCGGCGCTTCCGTCGCCGCGATGCTCATTGCAGGGGTCGCCGCCGCGCAGGAGGACGATGACGACGTCGCCCAGGTGCCTGCCGCCCAAAGCGGTGCGTCGGACGAGGAACAGGACGTCGTCGTCGTCACCGGCTCCCGCATCGCGCGCAAGGAATTTACGAGCGCGTCGCCGGTTCAGGTCATTCAGGGAGACGTCGCCCGTGAAGCCGGCCTTCTCAACATCGACGAAATCCTTCAGACGACGCCGCAGTCGACCGGCTTCCAGATCGACCAGTCGTTCTCACCCTTCGTTCTCGACAACGGCCCGGGCGGGACGCAAGTGAACTTCCGCGGCCTCGACCCGGAACGCACGCTCGTCCTCATCAACGGCCGCCGCATGGCCCCGGCCGGCGTCGGCGGCGCGCCGACCACGCCTGATCTCGGCCTGATTCCGACGATCCTTGTCGATCGAATCGAAAACCTGTTCGACGGCGCATCGTCTGTTTACGGATCGGACGCCATCGCGGGCGTTTCGAACGTCATTCTGCGCCGCGACTTCGAAGGCTTCCAGATCGACGCCGACGCGGCGCTGCCGACGCAAGGGGGCGGCGAGCAATACACGATCGCGGCGTCATGGGGCGTCACCGGCGATAACGGGTATCTCGGTTTCGGCGCGGAATACCAGACGACCAATCGCACGGCGCGCAACCAGCGTGATTATCTCGGCCGCTGCGAACAGGAACTCTATTACACGCCGGACGGCCGCATTCTCAATCAGGACATCGATCAGAACCCGGGCGTGACGATCAATGAATGCGTTCAGTTCCCGCTGACGAACCGCATCTTCATTCCGCTCGGATTCGGCTCGGTCTATTACACGCCGGGCATGACAAATATCGGCATTCCGAACTTCTCCGAGACGCAGCTTGGGGCGACCTTCGATTTCGACGGCGACGGCCTCCAGGATGTCGACTTCAAGGATCCGTTTTACGCCTACGACGCGAGCGAAACCGCCCAGAACGCCGATTGGCTGCCGTCGAACCAGCAATTCTCGATTTACGCCTATGGCGAATACAATACGGGTAAGGCCGGCAATATTACGCCGTTCTTCGAGGCGATGTACGCCAACCGCCAGACCCAGCAATACACGCCGGGCGCGCAGTTCTTCAATGTCGACGTGCCGGGCACCAATCCGTTCAACCCCTGCAACAACGGCATGGCGGATAACGGAACGCCGGGGGACACGAGCGACGATTACCCGATGAATCCGAACGGCGTGAACTGTCTCTCCTTGTTTGGCGTCGACTTCGGGCCTCTCGACGATATCGATCCGATCATCACCATCAATGGCGACCGCGACAGCCGCAAGGTTGAAGTCTCGCAATTCCGGTTTGTTGGCGGCCTTAAGGGCGAACTTCCCTGGCTCGACTCGTTGCCGGGCCTTGAAGGCTTCACATGGGAGGCTTCGGGCTCCTATTCGCGCTCTTCCGGCCGCGACCGATTCCAGGGTATAGACGCCGATCGCTTGTTCTTGGCGACGCGCACCGCGGTTC
>CALKYG010000150.1 GCA_938003575.1 uncultured Alphaproteobacteria bacterium | reverse complement strand
AGACGCGGCCAAGCTCTTCAGCCCCCGGATGGATATGAATAAGCGGCTGGTTCGCAAGCGGCGCTTTCAGCAATTCATAGCCTGACGTCGTCATCTCACCGAGGCGCGGGCCGAAAGCGATGATGAGGTCCGAGGACTTGATGCGCGCGGCGAGTTTCGGATTGGGTCCGATGCCGACATCGCCCGCATATTGCGGATGCAGATTGTCGAAAAGATCTTTCGACCGGAATGTCGCGGCGACCGGAAGGCCCGTCGCCTCGACGAAAGTCTTCAGATCGCGGACAGCGTCATGCGTCCACCCGCCGCCGCCGACAAGCAGCAGCGGGCGTTCGGCGCCGCCCAAATGTTCGCGCAGGCGTTCAAGCGCGCGTTCATCGGGCGCCGCCATCGCGATCGGCGCCGGCGGCAGGGTCTCGGCCTCCGCCTCTTCGGTCAGCATGTCTTCGGGAAGCGCCAGCACGACAGGGCCGCGCCGGCCGTTCTGCGCTGTCGCGAAGGCGCGGTTCACATATTCGCCGGCGCGCGAGGCCACATCGATCTCGCTCGCCCATTTGGCGACGGGGCCGAACATCTGGCGATAATCGATTTCCTGGAACGCTTCGCGGTCGAGCATGTCGCGCGCAACTTGTCCGATGAACATGATCATCGGCGTCGAATCCTGAAACGCCGTGTGTACGCCGACCGCCCCTTGCGTCGCGCCGGGCCCGCGCGTCACCATTACGATGCCGGGCTTGCCGGTCAGCTTGCCGTAAGCCTCCGCCATATTCGCCGCCGACGCCTCATGCCGGCAAACGATCAGCTTGATGCGGTCGCGCACGTCGTAAAGCGCGTCGAGAACGGCGAGATAGCTCTCCCCCGGAACGCAGAAAACATGGGTGACGCCATTCATCACGAGGGCGTCGACAAGGTGGCGGGCGGCGGTCTTAATGGTCATGGGCGCCCTTATGCGACGCCGCCCCGCCGGGGGTCAATCTTGCTTCAGTTTGCCGGTTTCCGGGCCGGAAACGCCTTCGGGTTGCGCAGGATTGCAGCCGAGATCAGCGCGATGACGGCGCCGACCGGGAATATCTCAAGGAAGGTCATCGGCAGGCGGAATAGCGGGTTGGCGTAATTGGCTTTCATCTCGTCCATTTTGGCGATTTCGGCCTGCAGCGCTTCGCCCGCGACGCCCGCCGCCTTTTTCGCTTCAATGACGCC
>CALKYG010000149.1 GCA_938003575.1 uncultured Alphaproteobacteria bacterium | reverse complement strand
CGATCGAGATGACGAGGCGGAGGTTCGCCTCCACCATTTCCTTTTTCGCGATGCGCGCTTCGCGCTCGCCCTTCTGCACCGTCTGCACGATGCGGCGAAAATCCTTGACGGTGAGTCCTGTCTCTGTCGCGAGCTTGCCGATCTCCTCGCGAAGCTGGACGATCTGGCGCTCGCCTTTTGTCGTGAAGTTCTTCCAGCCCTTGCCGGTTTTTTCCTTAAGACGGTCAAGCCAGTCCGGATCCAGCTCGTGGCCGATATACTCGTTGAGAAACTCGCGCCTGTTGACGCCGTAATTGTCGGCGAGGCGGACGAGCTTTCCTTCCAGCGCCATCAGGCGGCGGTTGATGTCGTAGAGCTGTTCGACCAGCGCTTCGATCCGCTGATTGTTGAGGCGAACCGAGCGGACGCGCTCGACAATTTCCTTTTGCAGCTTCTTGAAGCGCTTGCCCTGGCTCTGCGAGAGTTCCGAGCCCTTGAGCTCCTCCTCGATCATGATGTCCTGGAGCCGGCGCAGCTTCTTGTAATCTTCCGAGATCGCGTCAAACGTCTCCATGACGCCGTCGCGAAGCTCGGCCTCCATCGCCGACAACGACAAGGCGCCTTCGTCGAATTCGTCCTCATCCTCGCCGTCGCCGCCTTCGCCGCCTTCGCCGGGGCCGGCCTCGAGCTTTTCAGCCTCCTCGCGCTGCACGCGCGCGGCGATTTCCGGCTGCGTCATGTCGGGGCGCGCTTCGGGGCCGCCGCCATAGGTCGCGTCAAGATCGATGATGTCGCGCAATAGAACGCGGCCGTCGCGCAATTCATCGCGCCACACCGTGATCGCCTCGAACGTGAGCGAGCTTTCGCACAGCGCGCGGATCATGGTTTCGCGGCCCGCCTCGATGCGCTTGGCGATTGCGATCTCGCCCTCGCGCGACAGGAGTTCGACGGACCCCATTTCACGCAGGTACATGCGGACGGGATCGTCCGTGCGGTCGGACGAAGCGGACGTATTTCCGGTTGCGACGCTTTTGTCGCCCTGCTTGGCGACCGCGCGCGAGCCTGATTCTTCTTCGGCATCCTCATCGCCGCTGTCGGCGCCGGCCGGTTCTTCGTCCTCCTCGTCATGTTCGACGACGTTGATGCCCATTTCGGAAAGCTGGGCCATCACGTCCTCGATCTGCTCCGACGAAAACTCCGCTGAAGGAAGGATCGAATTCAATTCATCATAGGTGACATAGCCGCGCGCCTTCGCGCCTTTGATCAGTTTCTTGACCTCGGCGTCGGTCAAATCGAGGATCGGGCCGTCCGACTGCTGTTCAGTCTCCGGCGCTTCCTTTTCCGCCTTCTTCGCCATTCAAGTCTCGCCTTTCGAAAGCGGCGACCGCGCCGCATTAATGGTGAGGCTTTACGCCCCGCTTCGCCGATACGCTCTCGCGCATCCTCTTCAACCGCTCGTCGAGTTCGCCCGTCTTGATCTCGCCGTCGCTTTCGCGCCGCCCGGAGAAATCCCCGGAATTGATCAGTTCCTCGCGCGCCAGGACGGCGGCCTTCCAGACTTCCTCTCCGTCAGAAAACGTCTGAGATGCCGATGACGCCACCTCCCGCTTCGCCGAAGTGGCGAGCAGGTGGTGACGCAGGGCGTCGCTCCAGCCCCAGTCTACCTCGTCCAACTCAGCGCCCGGCCGAAGGAATCTTTGAATAATCAGCGTCTCGTCAGAGAGAATGCGCTGCAATGTCCCGGCCACCGGCGTTTTTTGCAGATGAGCCTTGAGCCCCTCGCTGTCAAGGCCGGGATCGGCGAGAAGCGCGCCGAGGGCGAGCCCCAACAGCTCATCGAGGTCCGGATTCTCCAGAAGGAGGCTGAAAACCGCCTCCTCCCGCCTTGCAACCAGCGCCGGATGATTGATGACGGCGAGAACGAGGCCGGCGCCGCGCCAGCCTGGACCGAGCCTGGCCTGGGCGGATTTGAGCCCGGGGACCGGGGCGGCTTCATGGAACAGCCGCTCTGATTCGGTCTGGTATCGCCGCCGCCGGGCGAACCCGGCGCTCGTCCTCGGCGCCGCGGCTCCCGTCGCCGGGATCGCGACCGGCGCGAAAAAGTCGCGAAGCCGGTTCGCAAATTCGACGCCGTAGGCCTGCCGGACATCCTTGTCGGCGATCCCCCTGATAAGGTCGCGCAGCCCCGTCCTCAGCGCCGCGCGCCGTTCGGGCGTCGAAAAATCACGCCCCTCGGTCTCGCGCCGCCACAACACCGACGCAAGAGACTGCGACGCCGACAAAACGCTTTCGAACGCCGCCGCGCCGCCGTTGCGAATTAGGTCGTCCGGGTCCTGACCTTCGGGAAGAAAAGCGAAGGACAACGACTTGCCGGGTTTCAGAACAGGAAGCGCGCGGTCGATCGAGCGGAACGCGGCGGAAAGGCCCGCCTTGTCGCCGTCAAAGCAAAGGATGGGCTCGTCCGACTGGCGCCACAGGAGCGCGATCTGGCTCTCGGTCAGGGCGGTCCCGAGCGGCGCGACGCCTGTCTTGAACC
The DNA here is from genome assembly GCA_938003575.1 of uncultured Alphaproteobacteria bacterium. Lineage (GTDB taxonomy): Bacteria > Pseudomonadota > Alphaproteobacteria > Caulobacterales > Parvularculaceae > Amphiplicatus. The sequence goes on along the minus strand of CALKYG010000149.1, from coordinate 1,186 downwards.
CCGCGCCCCAGAGCGCGATCACATCCATGTAGCCTTCACAGACGATCAGGGGCTGTGCGCGCTCGACAGCCGCTTCGCGCGCCGCTGCATAGCGGTAAAGAACGTCCCCCTTGTGAAAGAGCGGCGTTTCCGGCGAGTTCAGATATTTCGCGCGCGCATCCTTTTCGAGCGCGCGGCCGCCGAAGGCGATGACCGCATTTCTCGGTCCAAGGATCGGAAACATCACCCGGTTCCGGAAACGGTCATAGGAGGCGCCGCCGTCTTCAGGCCGGATCACGAGCCCGGCCTCGACGAGCGTCGCTTCGGCGAATCCCTTGTTGATGAGATAGTCCTTGAGCATCGAGCGGTCCGCCGGCGCGAAACCGATGCGAAACTCTTCAATCTGCGCCTCGCTTACGCCGCGGGCCTTCAAATAGTCCGCAGCCTGACGGCCCGGCGCGCGGCGCAGCATCGATTGAAAAAATACGGCGGCGGCCTCCGAAGCCTCGATGAGGCCTTTGCGCGCTTCAGCCTCGCGCTGCGCGGCCGGCGAATCCTGCGGAATTTCCATGCCGGCTTCGGCGGCGAGTTGTTCGACAGCTTCCGGAAACGTCAGGCCCTTGGTCTCCATCAGGAACTTGATGATGTCCCCGTGCCTCCCGGTCGAGAAACAGTGATAGCTCTGGCGGTTGTCGTCGACCGTGAAGGACGGCGTTTTTTCCTTCTTGAACGGAGAAAGGCCCCAGAAAGCGTTGCCGCGCTTTTGCAGTTTCACACTCCGTCCGACGACGTCGGACACGCGCACGCGCGATCGCAGCTCATCGAGAAATTCCGGCGTGAAACGGGGCATTGACCTGCGGTGAACCATTTGTCGGAGCGGGATGCAATTATGCGGGGGCGCAACAGGGGTGGCAATCGACCCCATTCAGCCGGCCGGCGTTGCCATTCCCCAAAATCGGCCGATAGTCGTCCCAATCGCTGGAGGGGTGCTGAAAAATGACGGCGAATTCAATAATCCGCCTTTTGGCCGGCGCATGCGCAGCCGCGCTGCTGACAGGGGCCGCCGCCGAATCGAAGGCGCCGCCGGCCGAATTGCCCGCCGACCTTGCGGAAAAGGTGCGGTCGCTGCCCGCGGAAAAGCTCGAATTCCTGCGCGGCGAAGGGGCCCTCGCTTTCGCCGACCGGCATGATCTTCTTTTTTCGCGGC
>CALKYG010000148.1 GCA_938003575.1 uncultured Alphaproteobacteria bacterium | reverse complement strand
GGCGGCGGCTGGTATACGGAGCTTTTGTCGCATGCGGTCGGCCCTTCCGGCGCCGTCGTCATGCAGAATCCGGAAGGATTCCTCAAATACGTCGACGAGCAGATCAAAGCGAGGCTCGCCGGGGATCGTCTCGCCAATGTCCGCCAGTCAATTTCCAACTTCGATGCGCTTGACGCGGCGGACGCCAGCGTCGACGTCGCGACCTGGGTGCAGGGGCCTCACGAACTCTATCTGAAATCGAGTACGGGCGAAGGTCTCGGCGATCCCGCAACATCCTATGCCGAAATTCACCGCATCCTGAAGCCTGGCGGCGTCTTCGCCGTCATTGATCACTCCGCTCTTCCGGGCGCGCCGGAGACGACCGGGAACGATCTGCACCGGATTGATCGCGCCATCGTCGTCGCGCTCGCTGAGGCCGCGGGATTTCGGCTTGAGGCTGAAAGCGACTTCCTCGCCAATGAGCAGGACCCGCGCACGATCGCGGTCTTTGATCCCTCAGTCCGTGCGAATACGGACCAGTTCGCGCTGCGATTCCGGAAGCCGAAATGATCTTCCGCCTGGCGCGGCGGCGCATCTCGTCCGCAATGCGGTGACTTTTCGCTGACGGCGATCGCAGTCAGCGGAAAGCGCGGCCCTCGCGGCGCCTTGGCATTCAACGATAGCGCGGACCGCCCGAGACGTTGTCGTCCGGTTTCGGCGCCGCCGCCCTTCTCAACCGATCGTTGATCGCCTCGCCCAATCCGTCCATGGGCACCGGCGCAACGGCGATCCCTGCAAGTCCTGTTGACGAAGCCGCGCGGTCAGCCGCCCGCAAACCGGCGAAAAGGTTCGCAGCCGCCTCGGCGAGATCGCCGCTTTCGCTGAGATTGAAGGCGGCGCCGGCGCCGGCCCCGGTAAAGGCGCCGAATCCGAGATAGGCCTCATTCGAGGACGGCGCTTCGACATTCAGACGCAACGGCGCATCAGGCGCGTAGTGGCTCTCCAGCATTCCCGGCGCCTCGACTTTCCCTTGCTCCGGCGATTCGAGCCGCAAGCCGATCGCCCGCTCGACATCGGCGCGCGCGACGCCGCCGGGCCGCAGCAATATCGCATGATCGCCTGAGATCCTGATGATCGTCGATTCAACGCCCACCCGGCAGGGCCCCCCGTCGATAATGAGCCGAACCCGCTCGCCGAGGCTTTCGCGCACATGATCGGCCGTCGTCGGGCTGATCGACCCGGATCGGTTGGCGCTCGGCGCCGCCAGCGGACGGCCGCAGGCGCGAATGAGCGCTTGCGCGGCGCGGCTGTACGGCGCGCGCAGCGCGATCGTGTCGAGCCCTGCGCTCGCCAGCAGCGAGACGCCGCAATCCTTCTTTCGCGGCGCCACGATCGTCAGCGGGCCCGGCCAGAAGTCGGCCGCGATCTTCTCGGCCAGAGGCGGCAGGTCCGCGTAAAGTCGCGCCATCTCGATATCCGAAACATGGACGATCAACGGGTTGAAGGAAGGCCGGCCCTTCACTTCATAAATGCGCGCGACAGCGCGGTCGTTCGTCGCGTCCGCGGCGAGGCCGTAGACCGTCTCCGTCGGGATGGCGACGAGTTCGCCGGAAAGAATGAGATCGCGCGCGCGGTCAATCGCCGCAGGCGATGCGGCGTCCATGATCTCGGGCGATGCGTCGTTGCGAGGCATGCGGCCGGCTTAATATTTCGCTGCCTTCAATGCTAGCGACTCCGGTAATATCCCGGCATAGATTTCGCCATTCACTTGCGCTGAAGGATGACGCCGATGACTTTTGCCACACCCGTTCGCGACATGCGGTTCGCCCTCGACCAGATGGCCGGGTTTCCGGCGCTGATCCGGTCCGGCGCCTATCCGGACCTGTCCGCGGACATGGTTGACGCAATTCTCGCCGAAGCGGCGAAATATTGCGACGAGGTCGTCGCGCCGCTGAACTGGGGCAGCGACAGAACGCCTTCGCGGCTTGAAAACGGCGTCGTCAGAACGAGCCCCGGATTTAAAGAGGCCTACCGGCGATATGTCGAAGGGGGATGGAACTCGCTCGCCTTCCCGGAGGAATGGGGCGGCCAGGGGTTGCCTTCCACACTCGCCAACGCGCTCGTCGACGCCCTCAACGGCGCGTCGATGTCTTTCGCGATCGGCACGACGCTGACCACCGGCGCCGTAAAGGCGATACTCCACGCCGGCACGGAAGAGCAAAAGAGAACCTATCTTCCGAAAATGGTTTCCGGCGCGTGGACGGGAACGATGAATCTGACCGAGCCGCAATCGGGCTCCGATCTTTCCGGGATTCGAACCAAAGCGGAGCCGGCCGGCGCCAACGCCGACGGAAGCCGGCGCTACAAAATCAGTGGACAGAAGATCTTCATCACCTATGGCGATCACGACCTGACCGACAACATCATCCATCTCGTTCTCGCGCGGCTGCCTGATGCGCCTGAGGGAACCGCGGGCATTTCAATGTTCATCGTGCCGAAGTTTCATGTAAACGAAGACGGCTCGCTCGGCGAGCGCAATGACGCGCACTGCATCAAGCTCGAAGAGAAAATGGGCCTGCACGGGTCGCCCACAACCGTGATGGTCTATGGCGAGCGCGGCGAATGCTACGGATCGCTGCTCGGCGAGGAGCACAAGGGCCTCAGGAACATGTTCATCATGATGAACGCGGCGAGGCTCGATGTCGGCCTTCAGGGCGTCGGCGTCGCCGAGGCGGCCTTTCAGCGCGCGCTTCGCTATGCGCAGGAGCGCCGCCAGGGGCGAGCCGCCGGCGTCAAGACGGGTCCGATGATCCCGATTTACGAGCATGTCGATGTTCGCCGCATGCTCTATTCGATGAAATCGCTCGTCGAGGCCTCTCGGGCGATCTGTTACGCAAACGCCGTCGCCTACGATCTCGCGCGCCGGGCGCCGGATGAAAATCAGCGCGCAAAGGCGAAGGCTCTCGAAGAATTGCTGACGCCGATCTCAAAGGGCTGGTCGACCGACCGCGCCAATGACGTCGCATCGATCGGCGTTCAGGTGCATGGCGGCATGGGATACATCGAAGAGACCGGCGCCGCCCAGCACATGCGCGACGCGCGCATCGCCGCCATCTATGAAGGGACCAACGGCATCCAGGCGATGGATCTCGTCGGGCGCAAACTGCAAGGCGACGGCGGCGCGGCGGTGAAGGCCTACATCCAGGACGTGAAGGAAGAGGCGACGATCGCCAAAGCCGGCAAGCGGGAGGAATTGAAGCAGATCGGATCGCGCCTTCTCGAGGCCGCAGACGCGCTCGGCGCTTCGACGAAATGGCTGCTGGAGGCGGCGAAAGCCGACCAGGAGCATGTTCTCGCCGGCGCAACACCCTATCTGAAGCAGTTCGGTAATGTCGCCGGCGGCTATTATCTCGCGCGCGGCGCAGTCGCCGCCGCGCTCGCACTCAACGAATCCGGCGCCGACAAAAATTATCTCGAGAGCCGGATCGCGATCGCTCGTTTCTATGCTGAGAATTTTCTCACCGAAGCGACGGGCCTCACCGCCGCCGTCACCTCCGGCGCCGATTCCCTCGCCCGCCTCAATCCCGCTGCGCTGACGGGGTGACGCGCCGCAAGGCGCATCAGGGCGGTGCGTAACGTGAGCGGACCCGTGATCGTCCTGCGTTTCCGGATTAAGCGCCGGCATCGCGCGTCACGGTGATCAACCTTGCAAGGCGCCGGCGCAGCCATGACTTTGACGGAAGAGGATCCCTAAAATTTTCGGCGAAATTATTCCGCGTCGCGTGCGTTTACATCGTCGAACCTTTGCCGCATTCATCTCTCAACTTCGCGCGCGCATCCTGCCGGACGCAAACGGAGAAGCGGGGAGAATATTCCCAATCCCATTTTGATATCGGAGATCATATGAGAGACCTTGAGGCCATAAAACGCCATGTCGACGCGCACGGGTTCGGATCCGCCATAATCGACGACCATGTCGCGATCGGCGTCGTCTGGACGACGAGGCGGCTCGACGGAGGCGAAAGAAAGCGCGAGATCATCGAGCGGGCGCATTCGCTTGACGAGGCCTGCTGCATCATCGGATGCGGCTGTGGACGGCGGACTGAACCGCAGTCTGTCTGAGCTGCTTACTTTCGGCGCCCGATTGTTTAAGGTCGGGCGTTCATCGAAGGAGACGGCCGGCCATGACATCCCTCAATGGAAAGACCCTTTTTATCACCGGCGCCTCGCGGGGGATCGGCCTTGCGATCGCCAAGCGCGCAGCCGCCGACGGCGCAAATATCGCCATCGCCGCGAAAACCGCCGAGCCGCACAGGCATTTGCCCGGAACAATCTATTCCGCCGCCGAGGAAATTGAAAAAGCCGGCGGCAAGGCCCTGCCGCTCGTCGTTGATATCCGCGAAGAGACGATGGTCAAAGACGCGGTTGACAAAACCGTCGCCGCATTCGGCGGGATCGACATCTGCATCAACAACGCCTCGGCGATTTCCCTGACCGGGACGGAAGCGACGGAAATGAAGCGCTGGGATTTGATGCATTCGATCAACTCCCGCGGGACGTTTCTCGTTTCGAAAACCTGCATTCCCTATCTGAAAAAATCAGCGAACCCGCATGTGCTGATGCTGTCGCCGCCGCTCGACATGAGCCCGAAATGGTTCGGCGGCCATGTCGCCTACACAATGGCGAAATACGGCGTGTCGATGTGCGTGCTCGGCATGGCGGAGGAATTCAGAACCGACGGCATCG
>CALKYG010000147.1 GCA_938003575.1 uncultured Alphaproteobacteria bacterium | reverse complement strand
GGACGGGCGCTGGAGCTCCTCGGCGTCGCCACGCCGCTCGTCCGTCGATGGGGTGAAGATCTCGCCAATGGGGCGCGTCCCTGACCCCGCGAAGCGAATTCTGGGACTGGTCGAGCGCGATCTACGCCCGTCCCGGCGTCGAGCCGCTGTTGCTGACGCTTCAGGACCGGCACGGCCTGAGCGTGAACATGCTGCTCTGGTGCCTTTGGTGCGCGGCGAAATTCGAACAGCCGGGCGAGCTCGTTATCCGAAAGGCGATGGATCTTTCCCAACAGTGGACCCGGTCAGTTTCGGCGCCGCTGCGGGAAATACGCCGCACCCTGAAATCGCAAACAGGCGGCGCGCAGGGCGGCGAGGTCGAAGACCTCAGACGGCGTGTCAAGGAAGACGAACTGTTGGCCGAACGCATAGAACAGCTGTCGCTTGAATCGCTCGCCGCCGGCAATCTTGCTCCGATCGAGAATGACCGCGACGTCGCCGCAAGAGCGAGAAAGGCGCTTGCGGCCTATGTTCGCATGACGGGCGCCGCCCGCACCGCGGATTTTTCCGTATCATTGCTTGAAGACCTGATCGGACTTAGTTTTCCCGCCTCCGAATGGACAACCTGAACCGGTGGATGACTGTCGCATGACATCCGAAAACGACAACGAAAGCGCGCCGCCGAAGGCCGTTCATCCGCCAAATCGTTTCGACGCCCGGGAAAGCGGGTTCAGCGGCGCGAACGAAGACGAGGACGCCCTGCGGATGCGGCTCGCGCTCCTCCTTCAGGAACATAGCGATCTTGACGCGGCGATTCTCGCGCTTTCAAACGCGCCGAGCCACGACACCCTGACCGTCGCGCGGCTGAAGAAGAAGAAGCTCCAGCTGAAGGATATGATTCAAAAGCTGCGCGACCAGCTGACGCCCGATATCATCGCCTGACGCGGGTCAGCGTCGGTTCTTCTGCTCGTACATGATCTTGTCTGCGGCGATCAGGGTCGCTTCGGCGGTAAGCCCGGGCGTGATTTCAACGGCGCCGCACGTGACGCTGACCGGCAAACCGTCCGGAGCCGGCGTCGCCCTCACGATGTCCGCGAGCGATTTCGCTTTCAGGCTTGCCTGTTCGCCGGGCGTGTTGGTGAGAATGATTGCAAACTCATCGCCTCCGAGGCGCCCGAACACGTCCGTCTGGCGAATATTCGCCGCGATGACGCCGGCGGCGTGAGTGATCGCCGCGTCCCCCGCCGCGTGCCCATGCTGGTCATTGATCTTTTTCAGATTGTCGAGGTCGATGAAGACGAGGCTGGACGGCTGCCCATACCGCTGCGCCATGGCGAGCGCCCTGTTGAGCTCCACGACAAAGGCGCGCCGGTTGAGAATGCCGACCAGCGGGTCGGTGCTGGCGAGCTGTTCAAACTCGGCCATTCGCTTGCGGGTCTCGGCAAGCTCGCGCCGTAGGTCCGCCACCTCCTGCATCAGCGCGGAAAGAGCGGCGCGCACGCGCGGCGTCAGCTCAGCTTCGGGTATGCCGGCGATGGAGACAGCGTCCACCCGCGCGGATGCGGCGGGCGAGTCCGCGCGCTGCGGCGCAGCCGTTCGATCAATGGCGGCGGGCGCTTTCGGCCCGCCAGGGCCAGGCACCTTCATAAGTCGACAAATTCCATCCGGGGGCGGCACTGAAACCGGATTTCACGGCGCTTGGCAACCGAGCACCCTGCCGCCCCGCTCACACAGTCGTGTTCACGGCTCATCGCACATGGTTTTCGGTTCAGCGCAGAGCGCATTGCGACAAACGTAAAATCCGAGATGTATGAGCGCAGCGGCGTACCGTGAATGTCCCCTTCTCAGGCAATCGCGACACCCGCAAAAGGTGGGAAGGGCTCGGGCCGAAGCGCCCCCGTCTGGATGGTCCGGGCCTTTCTCGCCGCATCGACCCTTTAATGCTTTGCAGAAAGCGCCCAGCCTGGTGTAAGCCGCCCCTTTTAGAGGGTGGAGACCCCCTTGGCAGCGAAGACAAAAACCGGCGCCGTCGGCGCCCGGCGCCGCAATACGCCGCGAGCAGCGCCGCTCGTCGGCGTCATCATGGGCTCAAGGTCGGACTGGCCGACCATGGAGCGCGCCGCGAAAATGCTCGACATCCTCGGCGTTCCATTTGAGACCGCAATCATCTCAGCGCACCGGACGCCGAAACGCCTTTACGATTATGCGACATCGGCCGAAGCGCGCGGCGTCAGGGTGATCATCGCCGGCGCCGGTGGGGCTGCGCACCTTCCCGGCATGACGGCGTCAATGACGACGCTGCCGGTGATCGGCGTCCCGGTGCAGTCGAAAGCCCTATCCGGCCTCGACAGCCTTCTTTCCATCGTCCAGATGCCCGCAGGCGTTCCCGTTGCGACGGTCGCCATCGGCGAGGCGGGCGCAGCGAACGCCGGCATTCTCGCCGCCTCAATCATCGCGCTCGCCGACGAGAAGATTAAAGGGAAACTCTCCGCCTGGCGGGCGAAGGAAACCGCGAGCGTTCCCATGACGGTCGCCGACCAGACATGATCGTCGAACCGGGCGGCGTCATCGGCATCCTCGGCGGCGGGCAACTGGGACGCATGCTCTCGCTTGCGGCCGCACGCCTCGGATTGCGGACGCATATCTACACCCCGGAAGAACATTCGCCCGCAGCGCAAGTCGCCGATGCGGTGACGATCGGCGAGTACACAGACGCGGAAAAGCTCGCCGCCTTCGGCGAGGTCGTCAATGTCGTCACCTATGAATTTGAAAACGTCCCGGCGGAAACTGTCGACATCCTGACTGCACGGCGCGTGCCGGCGGCGCCCGGCGGCAAGGCGCTGGCGATTGCGCAGGACCGGCTCGTCGAAAAGGAGTTCGTCAATTCACTGGGCGCGCGCACCGCGCCGTTTTATGCGGTTGACGATCTGTCCTCGCTTGAAGCGGGGCTGAAGAAAGTCGGCCGGCCTGCAATATTGAAAACGCGGCGGTTGGGATACGACGGCAAGGGCCAGACGACTATCAGCGCGACGGAAACCGACCTCTCGCAAACATGGGACGCCGCCATCAGGAAAGCCTGGGAGGAAATCGGCGCGCGCCCGTCGATCCTTGAAGGGTTCATTGATTTCGCGATGGAGATTTCCGTTATCGGCGCGCGCGGCCGCTGCGGGAGCGTTCGCTGCTATGAACCGCCGCGCAATCTCCACAAGGGCGGCATCCTGCGCCGGTCTGTCGTCCCGTCGTCAGCGCCGGAAAGCGCCCTGAAAGAAGCCGTCGAAATCACCTCGAAGATGCTCGAAGCGCTCGATTACGTGGGCGTCATCGGTGTTGAGTTTTTCGTCGAGAAATCCGGCGGCGTCATCGTCAATGAATTCGCGCCGCGCGTTCATAATTCCGGCCACTGGACGACGGACGCCTGCGCCGTGTCGCAATTCGAGCAGCACATTCGCGCGATCGCAGGCTGGCCGCTTGGCGATCCCATACGCCATTCCGATTGCGTAATGGAAAACCTTATCGGCGATGAAGTCGAACGCTGGCGTGAACTGGCGAAAGAGCCGAATGCATGCATCCATCTCTACGGCAAGCGCGACGCTCAGCCCGGCCGCAAGATGGGGCATGTCACGCGGGTTGGAAAAAGCCGCGACATCACGCCGTCCGTCAAAACGGATGA
>CALKYG010000146.1 GCA_938003575.1 uncultured Alphaproteobacteria bacterium | reverse complement strand
ACGCGGATGTGCAGTTCTTTCAGCTGCTTTTCCGTCACTTCGTTCGGCGCCTGCATCATCAGGTCCTGCGCCTGCTGGTTCAGCGGGAATGCGATCACCTCGCGCAGGTTTTCAACGCCTGCGAGCAGCATGACGATGCGATCAACGCCCGGCGCCGAGCCGCCATGCGGCGGCGCGCCGTACCTGAAAGCGTTCAGCATGCCGCCGAACTTCGCTTCGACGACGTCGGCGCCATAGCCGGCGATTTCGAACGCTTTCAGCATGATGTCAGGCTTGTGGTTCCGGATCGCGCCCGATGAAAGCTCAACGCCGTTGCAGACGATATCGTACTGGAACGCCGTGATGCCGAGAATCGTGTCCGCGTCGTTCTTGTCGAGCGCCAGGAATTTCCCATGGTCGAAATTCGGCATGGAGAACGGGTTGTGCGAGAAGTCGATCTTTTTCTCGTCCTCATTCCATTCATACATCGGAAAATCAACGACCCAGCAGAATTTGAACTGGTTTTCGTCGATAAGTTTCAATTCGGTCCCGACGCGCGTGCGCGCCGCGCCGGCGAACTTGTAAAAGTCGCCCGGCTTGCCGGCGACGAAGAAGACTGCGTCGCCGACTTTGAGGTCGAACTGCTTTCGGATCGCCTCCGCCCGTTCGACGCCGATGTTCTTTGCAATCGGGCCGGCGCCGCCCTCTTCGCCTTCGCGCCAGAAGACATAGCCGAGGCCCGGCTGGCCCTCGCCCTGCGCCCAGGAGTTCATGCGGTCGCAGAAAGCGCGGCTGCCGCCGCCCGGCGCCGGAACGCCCCAGACTTCGACCTTCGGGTCTTTTTCAAGCATGCCGGCGAACACCTTGAAACCTGAGCCGCGGAAATGCTCGGAGACGTTCTGCATCTCGATCGGGTTTCTGAGGTCCGGCTTGTCGCTGCCGTATCTGCGGATCGAGTCCGCATATTTGATGCGCGGGAACGGCGGCGGCGTCACCTGCCTGCCTTTCGCAAACTCTTCGAAGACGCCGGCGAGCACCGGTTCGATCGCCGCGAAAACGTCCTCCTGCGTGACGAAACTCATCTCGAAATCGAGCTGGTAGAATTCGCCTGGAGACCGGTCCGCGCGCGCGTCTTCATCGCGGAAGCACGGCGCGATCTGGAAGTAGCGGTCGAAGCCTGCGACCATGAGAAGCTGCTTGAACTGCTGCGGCGCCTGCGGCAGCGCGTAGAACTTGCCGGGATGCAGGCGCGACGGAACAAGGAAATCGCGCGCGCCTTCCGGAGAGGACGCGGTCAGGATCGGCGTCTGGAACTCCGTAAAGCCCTGATCGATCATCCGTCTGCGGAGCGAAGCGATGACAGCCGACCGCAGCGCGACGCTGGCGTGCAGCTTGTCGCGCCGGAGATCGAGGAAGCGGTATTTGAGGCGGACCTCCTCCGGGTAGTCCGGTTCGCCGAAAACGGGCAGCGGCAGCTCCTCGGCCGCGGAAAGAATCTCAACCTCGCTGATCCTGACTTCAATTCCGCCGGTCGGAAGGGACGGATTCACGGTCTCCGGCGTCCGCGCCACGACCTTGCCGTCGATGCGGATGACGCTTTCGGCGCGCAGGCGCTCCACCGTCGCGAAGGCCGGGGATTCCGGTTCGACGACGAGCTGCGTCACCCCGTAATGGTCGCGAAGGTCAATGAAAAGAAGGCCGCCATGATCGCGCTTCCTGTGCACCCAGCCGGACAGGCGCACAGTTTTCCCGACCGCCTCGGGGCGCAGGGCGCCGCATGTGTGCGAGCGATAGGCGTGCATGGAGGAAACCCTTGTGAATTGGACGGCGCCGGAGTGACAACCCCGCTTCCCATTGTCAAGGCGGCGGCGGGGCGGCCGAAGTCCGGGTTCCGGCCGGAACGGCATAGACGGGTGACTTTTGGTCCCGGACGCTGTTAGAAGCCCGCCCGCATGAGAATCATCACGACCACCGACGAGCTTGCCCGGTTTTCAGCGGACCTCCGCGCCCGCCCCTATTTCGCGGTCGACACCGAATTCATGCGGGAAAAGACCTATTGGCCGATACTCTGCCTGATTCAGGCGGCCGCGGACGGGGTCGAAGCGATCATCGACCCGATGGCGCCGGGGCTCGACCTGTCGCCATTCCTCGAAACCTTGAACGACCCGCACGCCGTAAAGGTCTTTCACGCCGCCCGTCAGGACGTGGAGATCTTTTTCCAGCTGACCGGCGAGGCGCCGTCGCCGCTGTTCGACACGCAGATCGCCGCCATGGCCTGCGGCTTCGGCGAACAGGTCGGATATGAGCCGCTGGTGCGCGCGCTGCTGAACGCCTCGGTCGACAAGGGCAGCCGCTTTACCGACTGGTCGCGCCGCCCGCTGTCGGAGGCGCAGCTTCAATACGCGCTTTCGGATGTCACACACCTTCGCGACGCTTATGCGATCATCAGGAAAAAACTGGAGACAGAAGCCCGGCTTTCCTGGGTCGAGTGCGAAATGGAAGCGCTTCGCGACCCCTCCCTTTATCGCGTCGATCCGAAAACCGCCTGGGAGCGGCTGAGGCTGCGCGGCGTCCGCAACAGCGATCTCGGCCCGATCATCAAGCTCGCCGAATGGCGCGAACGCGAAGCGCAGGAAAAGAACCTGCCTCGCGGGCGCATCCTGAAGGACGACGCCATCTTCGAACTTGCGCGGTTAAAACCGGCGACGCAGGCTGAACTGGCTGGCGCGCGCACGATGCCGGCCGGCTTCGAACGCTCGCGGTCGGCGGCGGGCATTCTTGAAGCGATCGCGGCCGGGCGCGCCATGCCGCGCAGCGAACTGCCCGACATTGAAAAGCCCGCGCGGCGCGCGCCGGCGCCGCCCGACGTCGTTGAATTGCTGAAAGTCCTCCTGAAGCGGCAGTCGGAATCCTATGGCGTTGCGGCGCGCCTCATCGCCTCCGCCCAGGACCTTGAAGACATCGCCCTTGGCGACAAGAAGGTTCCGGCTCTTGAGGGCTGGCGGCGGGAAGTGTTCGGCGAGATGGCCGAACAATTGCTCGCCGGAAAGGTCGCGCTGCGCCTCAACAACGGCGCAATCGACATTATCGCCGCCGGCGATTAGCCGGCGAACTTGGCGGCGCCCTGAAGGCCGAAAGAGGCGCCGAGCGCGTCAAGGCGCTTTTTCGCCGTCTCGTCGAAGAGCGCCGACAATTCCTTCGGCGCAATAAAGACAATCTTGTCGTTGTCCCGCCGCAGCGCGCATTGCGCGATTGCGTTCGGCGCCTTTGGCGCAAAGGCCGCCCCGAACCGCAAGGCAAGGCCGATCTGCGTCGCCCGCTTCTGTTCGGCGTCGGAAAGCAGGCTGATAAGCCCCGCGCCGGAAGGCGGCGTCTTCGCGCCGGCGTGACGGCAAAAAAGGGAAAGCGCGATCGCAGCTCGCTCCGGATGCGTGACGCCGTAGAACGGCGCCCGCAACGCCGTATCGAACGCCTGGTCGGCGCGCATGTCGGGGTGAAAATAGGAGCCGATATCGGCGAGCAGGCATGTCGCCGCGCGAATGCGCCCTTGCCCCGCCGTTTCATCGACGAAAGCGCCAGACGTGAATGCGGCGTAGGCGCGGCCCATTTCAGCTTCCGGCTCCATCCGCGCGCCGAGGAACGCCGCGCCTGCAATAAGGGGGTCATAGT
>CALKYG010000145.1 GCA_938003575.1 uncultured Alphaproteobacteria bacterium | reverse complement strand
TCCGGATCGCGCGACCGCCGGCTTGAAAGGCCTCGGCGCGGCCGCCGGCCGCGGCGCCCAGACTCTCGTGAAGCTGAAATCAGGCGGAGAAGTCCTCATCCTCGATGAAAGCTACAACGCCAATCCGACCTCGATGGCGGCGGCGTTGGCGCTTCTTGGCCAGATGAAACCCAAAGGCGGGGGACGGCGGATCGCCGTGCTCGGTCAGATGCTCGAACTCGGTCAGGCTGGGCCCGCGCTTCATGCCGGTCTCGCCGGGCCTGTCGCTGCGGCCGGAGTTGATGCGCTCTTTGTCGCGGGTGCTCTTATGGATCACCTGTGGGATAAGGCGCCGCCGGAGATCAGGGCCGGGAAAGCCGCCGATGCGCGCACGCTCGTCCCGGCGATTCTCGGGGCGCTGAAAGACGGCGATATTATCATGGTCAAAGGATCGAACGCCTCTAGAGTGAGTGAAATCGTCGCCGCGATCAAAGGAGCGGCCGGGGACCGGTGAATGCCGGAAGCGACGGCAAAAAGAAAAAGACCGCCATGCTCTATTATCTGACCAATTTCTCCGATCAGTTCGCGCTTTTCAATGTGTTCCGCTATCTCTCGTTCAGGGCCGGCGGCGCCGTCATGACGGCTCTGGTGATCGCGTTCATCGTCGGACCCGGCCTCATTCGCTGGATGCGCCGCAAACAGGGCAAGGGGCAGCCGATCCGCCAGGACGGTCCGCAAAGCCACATCATCTCGAAAGCCGGAACGCCGACCATGGGCGGCGTGCTGATCCTGTTGTCGATGACGATCGCAACCCTGCTGTGGGCGCGTCTCGACAACCCTTATGTCTGGATCGTCATGGGCGTCACGCTCATCTATGGCGCGCTCGGCTTCTGGGACGATTATCTCAAGGTTTCAAAACAGACGGCCTCGGGCGTCGTCGGTTCGGTGAAGCTCCTCGTCCAGTTCGGGGTCGCTGCGCTCGCAGGTTATTATTGCGTGGCGACGCTTGGCGCGGCGCCCGACGCTCCGCCGGGAATTGAGAATTCGATCGCCGTCCCATTCGTTCCGCTTCAATTCTTCCAACAATGGTTCGGGCCCGGCGCCATAGGGCTGCCTATCGGCCTGCTTATGATTCCATTCGCGGCCTTTGTGATCGTCGGCGCGTCGAATTCCGTAAACCTGACGGACGGACTCGACGGACTGGCCACCGTGCCGGTCATGATCGCGGCGGGCGCCTATGGTTTCATTGTCTATCTCGTCGGCCGCATCGACTATGCGACTTATCTCGGCGTTCCGTATGTGCCGGGAGTCGGCGAACTGGCGATCATATGCAGCGCGATTATCGGCGCCGGACTGGGTTTTCTCTGGTTTAACGCGCCTCCCGCTGCGATCTTTATGGGAGACACCGGGTCGCTTGCGCTCGGCGGCGCCATCGGGTCGATCGCCGTCGCCGCGAAGCACGAAATCGTTCTTGCAATTGTCGGCGGCCTTTTCGTCCTCGAAAGCCTGTCGGTGATGATTCAGATCGCTTCATTCAAACTGACGGGCAAGCGCATCTTCAGAATGGCGCCGATCCACCATCATTTCGAACAGCTCGGATGGAAAGAATCGACGATCGTCATCCGGTTCTGGATTATCGCCGTGATACTGGCGCTCATCGGTCTGTCGACGCTCAAGCTTCGCTAGGATTTCAAATTCAATGATCGTCATTCCCGGCATCGAGAAAAAGAAAATCGGCGTCTACGGTCTCGGCGCGACGGGTCTGGCGACGTGCGAGGCGGTTTCAGCCGCCGGCGCCGAGGTCTATTGCTGGGACGACAAACAGGAGGCGCGCGACAAGACGGCGAATACCCGCTACGCCGCCGAACACCCCAAACAATGGCCGTGGAAGGAACTGCGGTCGGTGGCGCTCAGCCCCGGCGTTCCGCTGACGCATCCTGCGCCGCACCCGATCGTCCGGAAGGCGCATCAGGCGGGCGTCGAGATCATCGGCGACATCGAATTCTTCGCCCGCGCCGTCAACGCCCTGCCGGAAAAGGAGCGGCCGCGCATCATCGCGATCACAGGGTCGAACGGCAAGTCGACGACAACCGCCCTCATCGGCCATTTGCTGAAGGAGTGCGGCCGCGACGCCGTTGTCGGCGGCAACATCGGCCGGCCGGTTCTGCAATTGCCGGCGCTAGAGCCGTTCCGGACCTATGTGCTCGAGCTTTCGTCATTTCAGCTTGACCTTGCAAAAACGCTTCGCGCGAATGTCGCGGTTCTTCTGAACCTGTCCCCTGACCACATAGATCGTCACGGCGACATGGCTGGATACGCCGCAGCAAAGCGGCGAATTTTTCTCAATCAGACAGCGCAGGACACAGCGGTCGTCGGCGTCGATGACGAGTGGTCGCAGGGCGTTTGCGCGCGGCTTCTGGCCAATGGCGTTCAGAATGTCACGCCGATTTCGGCGGAGGGTGCGCTCGGGCGCGGCGTTTTCGCTCTTAACGCCAGGCTCTATTACAGCCTTGGCGACCGCTCCGGCGAGGCGGGCGACATTTCAAATATCGCCTCGCTCCGCGGCCAGCACAATTGGCAGAACGCCGCCGCGGCGCTGGCGGCCGCTATCGCGGAAGGCTTGCCCCCCAATCTGGCTCTGAACGCGATGGACCGTTTTCCCGGGCTGCCGCACCGCATGGAAATTGTCGCTCGCAAGGGCGCGATCACGTTCGTGAACGATTCCAAAGCGACTAACGCTGATGCGGCGAGCCGCGCTCTCAAATCCTATAGCGACATTTACTGGATCGCCGGCGGCAAGCCGAAGGCGGGAGGGGTGTCTTCTCTAAGACCGCTCATGGACCGGGTGCGAGCGGTCTACCTGTTCGGCGAAGCGGCGCATGACTTCGAGGTGCAGCTCACTGGAACTGCGCCGTGTTTTCAATGCGGCGACATGCCGACCGCAGTCGCCCGCGCAGCGCGCGACGCGGCGACGAGCGGGCTTGCGGCGCCGATCGTCCTCCTGTCGCCGGCTTGCGCGTCATTTGACCAGTTTCGCAATTTCGAGGAACGCGGCGAGGTTTTCCGCAAGATCGCCAACCAGATCGAAAACCTTGACGGAGAGGCCGCATGAGAGCGATCAGCCGTCTTGATAATTCGCCCGCCGCACGCTGGTGGTGGTCGGTCGACCATGGCTCGCTTGTCATTCTCGCCGCCCTTCTGACGATCGGCGTCGTGCTGGTATTCGCCGCGGGCCCGGGCGCAGCCGCGCGCCTCGGCATTGACGACTCGTTTCACTTTCCGGTTCGCCAGCTCGTCTTTCTGCCCATTGCTATCGCGGCGATGCTCGGGGTTTCCGCACTGACGCCGCTGCAAGCGCGCCGGCTCGGCGCCCTGACGTTTGCAGGCGCGTTCGCGCTCCTGATCGCCGCATTGTTGTTTGCACCCGAGATCAACGGCGCAAAGCGCTGGTTTTCGATCGGGCCTTTCGGATTCCAGCCGTCGGAACTGCTAAAGCCCGGCTTTGTGATCGTCGCGGCCTGGATGCTCGCCGAGGGCGCCCGCAATCCGCGATTCCCCGGCGAAGCGATGGCGACGGGCTTTTACGCTGTTTGCCTTCTCCTCCTTGCGTTGCAGCCGGACTACGGTCAGGCGGCGCTGCTGACCGCGGTCTGGATCGCGATGTATTTTGTCTCAGGCGGCGCCGTCGTCTGGCTGTTGATCATCGCCGGCATTGCGATCACGGGATTTGTCGGCGGCTATTTCCTTTCACCGCACCTCGCGCGGCGGATCGACGGCTTTCTCGATCCGCAGGCGGGCGACAATTATCAGATCGACAAGGCGCTCGAGGCGATTGCGAGCGGCGGCGTCGGTCCCCGCGCCGCGGATTCCGCCGCCGTGAAGTTTTCGCTTCCCGACGCGCACACGGATTTCATTTTCGCCGTCGCAGCCGAGGAGTTCGGACTCATCGTCTGTCTTATCATTCTCGGCCTTTTCGCCGCCTTCGTATTCCGGAGCTATGTGAAGGCGAGTGCGCTGAAAAGCGTATTCGCGCAGTGCGCTGTGTGCGGGCTGGCCGCGCTGATCGGTTTGCAGAGCTTCATCAATATCGGCGTCAATCTGCGAGCGCTGCCGGCGAAAGGAATGACGTTGCCCTTCATATCCTACGGGGGATCGTCGCTGATTGCGGCGTCCCTGACCGTCGGCCTTATTCTCGCACTGACGCGCCGCCAGGATCGCGCATCGCGGCGCAAGGACGTGATGCCATGAACGCCAGGCGCGGGCTCATTGCGCTCGCCGCCGGCGGGACGGGCGGACACCTTTTTCCGGCCGAAGCGCTTGCGCAGGAATTGAAACGC
>CALKYG010000144.1 GCA_938003575.1 uncultured Alphaproteobacteria bacterium | reverse complement strand
GCCGGAACAAATTGCGCTGATGCTGACGCACCCTGACGCCGCGACATTCTTTTCTTCGCTCAAGGCGGTCGTCATCGACGAACTTCATTCCTTTCACGCATCGAAACGCGGCCATCTGCTGGCGCTCAATCTCGCGGCGCTGAGGCGGCACGCCCCGGGTTTTCGCGCAGTCGGGCTGTCTGCGACCGCGCCCGATTTCAAGCCGCTTCTCAACTTCCTGACGCCGCAGCGCGCCGGCGTTGAACAGGCCTTGCTCATCCGCGCCGGCGGCGGCGCAGCGCCTGTTGTCAGCGTGCTCGATGCGGAGGGGCGCATCCCATGGTCCGGCCATTCGGCGCGGCACGCCTGGCGCGACATCTACGACGCCGTCCGGTCGAACCGCATGACGCTCATCTTCGTAAACACCCGCAGCCAGGCTGAAATGACGTTCCAGGCGCTCTGGAAAATGAACGACGACAACCTGCCGATTGCCCTGCATCATGGATCGCTCGACGTCGAAAAGCGCCGCAAGGTCGAAGCGGCGATGAGCCGCGGCGTCCTCCGCGCCGTCGTTTGCACATCGACGCTCGACCTCGGCATCGACTGGGGCGATGTCGATCTCGTGATCCAGATCGGCGCGCCGAAAGGCGCAAGCCGCCTGACGCAACGCATCGGCCGCGCCAACCATCGCATGGATGAGGCGTCCTCCGCTTTGCTGGTGCCTGGAAACCGTTTTGAGGTTCTCGAATGCCTCGCCGCGCGGGACGCCGTCGCAGAAGGAGCGCTCGACGGCGATGACGGGCGCGATGGAGAACTCGACGTGCTTGCGCAGCATATTGCGGCTGTCGCCTGTTCATCGCCCTTCTGCCCGGATGCGCTCTACTCGGATGTCATTTCAGCGGCGCCCTACGCCGCGCTGACGCGCGCTGATTTCGATAAGGCGGTCGAGTTCGTCGCAACCGGCGGCTATGCGCTCAGAGCCTATGAACGCTACCGAAAGATCGTCAGGACGCCGGACGGCATGTACCGGGTCCGCAACGCGCATGTGGCGCAGCAGCACAGGATGAACGCCGGCACGATCATGGACGCGCCGTCGTTCAATATCCGCCTTGTCGGCAAGCGCGGCCGCAGCAGCCCTGGCCGCAAGCTCGGAACGATGGAGGAATGGTTCATCGAAGGGCTCGCGCCTGGCGACACATTCATCTTCGCCAGCGAGGTTCTGCGTTTCGAGCGGGCCGAGGGCGCTGACGCCTATGTCACGCGCGCGCCCGGCGAAAGCCCGCGAGTCCCGTCGTGGAACGGCGGCAAGTTTCCATTGACGACCTATCTCGCCGCGCGCGTCCGGCGAATGATCCACGATGAAAAAGGGTGGAACGCATTGCCGGGGCAATTGCGGGAGTGGCTCGAGTTCCAGCGCGAAGCGTCGATCATTCCGGACGTCGATGAAATGCTGATCGAGACGTTTCCACATAACGACCGGCATTTTCTGGTTTGCTATCCTTTTGACGGGCGACTCGCACACCAGACGCTCGGGACTCTGCTGACGCGGCGGCTGGAACGGATCGGCGCTCAGCCTCTCGGATTCACGCCAACGGAATATTCGCTCTCGGTCTGGGCTCGGCGCGATTTGAGCCGCGTCAACCTTGACGAGCTGTTCGACGAAGACATGCTGGGCGACGATCTGGAAAACTGGCTCGCCGAATCGGTGCTGATGAAGCGCACGTTCCGCGATTGCGCGGTGATCGCCGGGCTGATCGAGCGCAATCATCCTGGCGAACGAAAGTCCGGGCGGCAGGTGACGTTTTCGGCCGACCTTATCTACGATGTGCTGAAAGAACACGAGCCCGATCATATCCTGCTGAAAGCAGCATGGACGGACGCGGCGCGCGGCTATCTTGATCTGGCGCGCCTGCAATCGCTTCTTTCGCGGGTCAAGGGGCGGCTGAGACACGCTGCCCTGGACCGGGTGTCGCCGCTTGCCGTGCCGGTCATGCTCGAAATAAACAGGGAGATGATTATCGGCGAGGCGCATGAGGCGATGCTGAGAGAGGCGTCTGACGCGATCATAGCGGAGGCTATGCGGCGGTGAGCGGAGATCGGGAGATTTGCGTCTATGGCGAAAAGCTGATCGCAACGCCGTGCGGCGCCCTCTATTGGCGCGGCAAGGAAACTCTCGTCGTTTCCGATCTTCATTTGGAAAAGGGATCGCACTTCGCAATGCGCGGCGTATTCCTGCCGCCCTATGACACGCGTACGTCGCTCA
>CALKYG010000143.1 GCA_938003575.1 uncultured Alphaproteobacteria bacterium | reverse complement strand
CGGGACTTTTTGCGAAACAGCCGCCGTCTTTTGCACAATCGCCGTTGGCGATCACCCATTTTGGGGCGGGCATCGCCTCATAGGTCGCGATCAAGGCGTCATGCATATTCTTTGAAACCGGCCCCGTCGCCAGCAGCACATCGGCGTGCCGTGGAGAAGCGACGAAGCGAACGCCGTAGCGCTCGAGGTCGTAATAGGGATTGTTCAGCGCGTGAATTTCAAGTTCGCAGCCGTTGCACGAACCGGCGTCGACATGCCGGATCGCAAGGCTTCGCCCGAGCCGCGCACGTGCGCGATAATCCACCGCTTCGGCGAGTTCTTTCTCAAAATCCGCTGCTCGATCCGGCGGCGGCTCCGTCGCCGCGTTTCGGAGAAGGCCTTCGAGAATGAGTCTGCGCATCGAAAGGCGCCTTTAAAGATCGTGCCCGGAATAAGAGCAATTGAACGATTTGTTGCAGAGCGGAAAATCCGCGATGATATTGCCTTCGACGGCGGCCTCAAGCAGCGGCCATTGGAACCAGGACGGATCGCGCATGTGGCAGCGTTCGATTTTTCCGTCCGGGGAGAGGCGCACCGACGCGAAGATGTCGCCGCGAAACCCTTCAACGATCGCCGCGCCGACTCGCTGTTCGCTGACGGTCGGCGCATCGACATGCTGGCGGCCGCCGGGAAGCCCGAGAATGATCTGGCGAATGAGCATGAGGCTTTGCCGGATTTCGAGAACCCGGATGCGCACGCGCGCATCGACGTCGCCTGCCGACAGAACCGGCGTCTCGAATGATAGGCTGTCATAGGGCGGGAACGGATGCGCCTTGCGCGCGTCGTAGGCGCGTCCTGATGCGCGCCCGACAAAGCCTCCCGCGGCGAAACGGGCGACAAGCGCCGTCGAAACGCGGCCGGTAGCAGCCGTCCGGTCCTGCAAGGACGACGTCTCCTCATAGGTTTCGTAAAGCAGATCAAGCCGGCGATCGATCCGGTCGGCGAGCTCGCGAATCCCCTCAAGCGCGCCGGCTGTCTGCGTCGACCGCACGCCGCCTGGAATGACGACGCCCCGCATCAACCTGCCGCCGAACGCCGCTTCCGCGGCGCGCAGGACTTCTTCGCGCAACATCGCGCAATGCGCGTGGATCAGGGAGAACGCAGCGTCATTGCAGATCGCGCCAAAATCGCCGAGGTGGTTGGCGACACGCTCCATTTCGAGCGCAAGCGCCCGCAGCCATTCGGCCCGCGGCGGCGGCTGGAGTTCAAGGGCCGCTTCCACAGCGCGGCAATAGGCGATCCCATAGGCGACCGTGCTGTCGCCGCTGATCCGTTCGGCGAGCGCAAGTCCTGCGGCGAGGTTTGCTCCGATCATCAACTTTTCGACGCCCTTGTGCGCATAGCCGAGACGCTCTTCGAGGCGCACGACTGTCTCGCCCGAGGCGGTGAACCGGAAATGACCCGGCTCGATTGTGCCGGCGTGAACCGGCCCGACCGCCACCTGATGAAGGTTTTCGCCGTCTGCTTTGAGAAAATCATACTTGCAGGCGGCCTCGTGCGCGCCATCACCCCATTTTCCGTGATCGAGCCACGGCCGCGCATCAGGCGCGTTCTCGGGCGTCAACCCCCAGAGGTCCTGCATCGCGCGTTCAAGCCGTATCGCCGGTGCATGCACACGGCCGATTGATGGAAACCGGTTATCGGGGCAGGGCAAGGTGAAAATGCCGATTTCATTCGAACTCTCGTCCCTAAGCGCCATTTGAGCGGCGCGCGGCTCGCCCCAGAGCGCGCAAAGCGACCACCGTCCGGCCGCCAGTTCGCCCGCAGCGAAGGTCCATGCCTCGCGATCAATGACTGCGTGCGGCCAGGGCCGCGCTTTTGCGGTCAGGCCGGCTCCCGAAAAGGCAAGGTCGATCAGCGACGGCATGAGGGTTCCTTTCCGGCCCTATCCGAGAATTTGCGCGACATGTTGAAACCACTCGACCACCGCTCGGGGCAAATAAATCCCGGCGGTGAGCACCAGTCCAAGATGAAGGATGAAGGGAAGATATGACGCCTCGGCCCGGGCGACGCTTTGGCTGGGTTCGCCAAAGGCCATGTCGATGACGCGCAGCATCAAGGCGCCGAATGCGACGATGAGCCCAAAGACGAACAGCAGCGCCAGCAGCGGCGCGCGCGCGAAGGTCGACGTCGTAATCAGAAACTCGCTCGTGAAGATGCCGAACGGGGGCAAGCCGGCGATCGCCGCGACTCCGATCAGAAGGCCCCAGCCGAGCAGCGGATGGCTTTGCGTCAGGCCGCGAATGTCGGCGATGCGCTGCGTGCCTTTGATCTGGGAGATCAGTCCGACCATGTAGAAAATGCCGGATTTCGTCAGGCTGTGCATCGTCATGTGGAGAAGGCCGGCGAAATTCGCGATCGGTCCGCCCATGCCGAACGCAAAGACGATGACGCCCATGTGTTCGATCGAGGAATAGGCGAACAGG
This sequence comes from uncultured Alphaproteobacteria bacterium, assembly GCA_938003575.1. Lineage (GTDB taxonomy): Bacteria > Pseudomonadota > Alphaproteobacteria > Caulobacterales > Parvularculaceae > Amphiplicatus. The sequence goes on along the minus strand of CALKYG010000143.1, from coordinate 6,679 downwards.
CGTTTGACGTCGCGCCGCCGGTACAACATGAACGCGGCGAATATGAGGGACAAGAGGCCAAGGCTCGCCATCAAGGGCCCCGGCGAAATCGCTTCCGGGTTTGCAGCCATCAGCATCTTGAAGCGCAGCACCGCGTAAAGCGCGACGTTGAGAAGGAGGCCGGACAAGACGGCCGAAATCGGCGTCGGACCCTCCGCATGGGCGTCAGGCAGCCAGGCGTGCATCGGAGCAAGACCGACCTTTGTTCCATACCCGAGCATCAGAAAGACGAACGCAACATTCAGGAGCGCCGGATCGAAAGCCGCCGCATTTTCCATCAGCTTAGGAATTACCATCGCGTCATAGCCTTCGCCGACGACAGGCTGCGCTGCGAGATAAACAAGGATCGTCCCGAACAGCGCAAAGGCGATGCCGACGCTGCCGAGGATGAAATATTTCCAGGCGGCTTCGAGCGCTTCCGGCGTCAGGTAAAGACCGACCATCACCACCGTTGACAACGTTGCGAGTTCGACCGCGACCCACATCAGTCCGATATTGCTTGAAATCAGCGCGAGGTTCATGCCGAACATCATCAGCTGATACATGCCGTGATAAAACCGAAGCCGCAGCGGCGACAGGCGGCCCGTCTCAAGTTCATGCGTGATGTAGCCGCCGCTGAAGATGCTGGTGGTGAGGCCGACAAAGGTATTGAGCACGATAAAGACGATATTGAGATCGTCGATGAAGAGATACTGCCCGGCTTCCGGGCGCCGGCCGAGCAGTATGGCGAGCGCCGCGCCGAAGGTTGCAAGCGAAGCGAGCGTGTTGATGAGCGCCGCAAGGCGATTTCCCGGGAGAATCGCGAGCAGCATTGCAGCGCCGAGCGGGCACGCAAGAACGGCGGTGAGCGGGTCAAATCCTTCGATCATCGCCGGTCGCCCCTGAACTCGTCGAGCGCGCCGACATCGACTGAGTCAAACCGCTCGCGAATGCGGAAGAGGAATGCGCCAATGACGATGAAGGCGACGAGCACCGAAAACGCGACGCTGATTTCGACGACGAGCGGCATTCCCTTGGCGCCTGTCGCGGCGAGAACGAGGCCGTTTTCGAGCGACATGAAGCCGACGATCTGACTGACGGCGTTCCGCCGCGTCACCATAATCAGGAGGCCCAGGAGCACCACCGACAGCGCAAAGGCGAGATCCTCCCGAACCAGCGGATCGGCTTCGCTCGTCACATTGAACATCAGCGCCATTGAAAGCGCGACGAGACCCATGCCCGCGACCATTGTTTGTCCGACGCCGACTGCAGTTTCGATATCACGGTGAACGCCAAGCTTGACGATCATGCGGTGCAGCGCCAGCGGAATGATGATCGCCTTGAAGAGCAGAGCAATCGCAGCGGTCACGTAGAGATGCTTAGCGCCTTGTATATAGGCCTGCCAGGCGACGGACGCGGCGAGCACAAGCGCATGCAGAGTGAACATGTTGAGGAGTGCGAACAGGCGGTCCTGATAAAGCATCATGAAGCTGACGAGCACGATGCCGCCGGCAAGGAGATGCGCGATGTCGAGTGCGAGCGTCGACTGCATCAAAAGCGCCCCCCGGCGAACAGGAGCAGAGCCCCGAGAAAGCCCAACATCAGCGCAGCGCCGAGATAGTCCGGGACGCGGAATACGCGCATCTTGGCCGTCGCCGTTTCAAATAGGGCGAGGAGACATGCGGCTGCGATCAGCTTGCCCAGGTATAAGAGTACGCCTAACGCATTGCGCATTGCGCCGGCGCCGTCTTCGGCGAGCCCCCACGGAACAAAGACAGCGCCGATCAGCGAGACATATAGCAACAGTTTGAGGAACGACGCGAATTCGATCATCGCAAGGTGGCGTCCTGAATATTCCAGAACCATCGCCTCATGCACCATGGTGAGCTCGAGATGCGTCGCCGGATTGTCGACCGGAATTCTTGCATTCTCCGCAATCGCCACCATGATCAGCGCGAACATGGCGAGCGCGAGCGACACCCGCAGGCCGACCGCGTCAGACCGCATGAAGGCGGCCACGTTGGAGAGCTCGGTCGAACCCGCAACGAGCGCGACCGTAAAGACGGCGAGCAGCATCGCCGGTTCGGCGAAGGCGGCGATCATCATCTCGCGACTGGAGCCGATGCCGCCGAAGGCGGTCCCGACATCCATGCCGGCAAGCGCCAGAAAGAACCGTGCGCTCCCGAGCAGCGCCACGATGACAATGAGGTCGGCGCTCCAGCTGAACATGAGACCGGTGCGAAAGGTCGGAGTCAGCGCCGCAGCGACCCACGTCGCCGCGAATATCAGATAAGGCGCCGACCGGAATATCCAGGATGCGTTGTCGGCGATGACCGCCTCCTTGCGCATCAGCCGAAAGAGATCCCGGTAGGGTTGGAATATTGATGCGCCGCGCCGCCGGGTCAGCCGCGCTTTCAATTTGCGGACTATCCCCGTTAATAACGGCGCCAGCGCCAGCACGAGCAGCATCTGGAACCCCTGAAACAGGAAGCGCTCGGCTAGGACCATGCGGCGAGCCCCAGAAGCATTAGGACGAGCGTCGCGAAGACAAGGCTCAAATAGCGGCGAATGGTGAGAAACTGCAAAGCGTTGAGCTTGTCTGAAATCGCATTGATGACCGAGGCGATGCGCCCGTATATCGCATCCCAGACGAGATCACGCAGGCGAAGCGTGAATCTTGCGGGCTGCTGGTCGCCGGGCGGCGGCATGTCGACGGTTTCCGCGGCGCGGAAAGCGATGCGTCCGAGCGTGTTGCGGATCGGCTGCGAAAAGCTCGCGCCGGAATATTGGGTCTGCGCGCCTGCAGGCTCGAAACCGCAAGCCCATGCCGGCGACCGCCTGTAATCGTGCGACGCCGTGAGCCGGCTCACGGACGCCGCAAGGAAGGAGGACAGCGCGATAAAGAAGAACAGCAGCAACGGATTGTAGGAACTTTGCGTTGCGTTGACCGGTATGACTGAAAGCCAATCATTGCCGCTTTGCACCGCAAGCGGGGTCCCGAGCATCAAGGTTGCGACTGGCGCCAGAGCGTCGAGAACAATGCCGGGGACGATGCCAAAGATAACGCAGAGCGCCGCCATCAAACCGATCACGCCAAGCGACCAGCCGTCAGGATCGTGCGCTTCAATCGCGTGGTCGCTGCGCGGCCGTCCAAGAAAAGCAACGCCGTAAAGGCGGACAAAACAGGCAGCGGCGAGCGCCGCGGCGAGCGCCAGCAACGCGCCGACCATCGGCGACAGGATCTTGAGACCCAGCTGCGGCAGATCGGGGCTCTGCAACACTGCCTGAAAGGCGAGCCACTCCGATGCGAAGCCATTGAGCGGCGGCAACGCCGAGATCGCCACGCAGCCGACGAGAAAAAGCGGCGCCAGCTTTCGCATGCGATGGATGAGACCGCCCATCTGCTCAATATCGCGGACGCCTGTCGCGTTCAGCATCGACCCAGCGCCGAAGAAGAGCAGTCCTTTGAATATCGAATGATTGGCGACATGAAAAAGCGCGGCGACGAAGGCGAGTGCGGCTTGCACTGCCATGCCGTTCGCCTGAAACGCCATGGCGAAGCCGAGCATCGCGAAAATGACGCCGATGTTTTCGATCGTCGAATAAGCGAGCAGTCGCTTGATGTCGCGCTCCATCAAGGCGTGAAGGATGCCGAGAACAGCGGTCGCGCCGCCGATCAGCATCACCGGCGCGGCGATCGACCAGTCGCTAATGCCGACGAGATCGAATGCGATGCGAATGAATGCATAGACGGCGACCTTGGTCATGACGCCGCTCATCAGGGCGGAAACATGACTTGGCGCCGCCGGATGCGCGAGCGGCAGCCAGACATGTACCGGCGCAAGGCCGGCCTTTGAGCCTGCCCCAAGCAGCGCCAGCAGCATGACGGCGCCGCCTAACCCGGCGCCAAGGTCGCGCGAGCGAATGTCGTTAAAGACATAACCGCCGTCCGCCCCCGCCAGCAGGCCGAAGACGAACAGCAGCGAAAGCGTTCCAAAGCACGCCATTGTCAAATAGACAAAGGCGGCGCGCCTATTCTCTCGCTCGTGGTGATGCGCAATAACAAGTGCGAACGAAGTCAGCGACATGAATTCCCAGGAAACGAGGAAGGTGAACGCATCGTCTGCAATAAGGACGAGATTCATGCCCGCCAGAAACGCAGGATAGAATGGCAAAATCCGGCTCGGCTCGGGTTCGCGACGGCCATATCCGACAGCGAAGAGGCTCGCCGTCGCCGCGCCGAAATTGATCACGGAAAGAAAGAACGACGACAGCGCATCAATTCGAAAATGAGCGCCGAGCCAGGGAATGCCGATCGGCAAATGGACGAGAGCAGGATCGCCGCCTTTGAACAACGCTGCAAAGGAAAAGGCGAATGCCGTCGCGGCGACGACTGCATTGGCGATATAGAGGCCCGCAGACGCGCGAGGCCGAAAGGCGGCTGCGACGCTCAATGCGGCGAGCGCTAGAAACGCGACGATGCAATAAAGCTGCAAGGCGGCCGCATTCATGGCGCAGGAGCCTTGTCGGATCCCGGCCCCGGGTTCGGCTGCGCCGCTGTCGCCTTGAGCCGAACGCCCCTTCCGCCTCCCGGACTCACCGCGCCTTCCGCAATGAGTTCAATCCCCGCGAGGTCAAGCGCGCCGATGAGCTTCATCAGTGAATCGACATTGCCGCGGATCATGTCTTCGCTCGCCTCCATCCGCTGGACGGTTGGAACCGAAAGCCCCGAAAGCTCGGCGAGCTTTTTTTGCTCGATGCCGAGAAGCGCCCGGGCGGCGCGCAATTGCGCGGATGTGATCACGGCGGCTTTTCTCTCCAAAAGCCATTAATAATCGTTCTTGAGATATGCAAATCGTTATTATAATGTCAAGCTCTGATATCCGAAACATCACTATTGGGCTCAGCCGCGCCGCCGATGAGCGTGGCAAGTTCGGGGACGCCAAGGGATCATGATTTCACTCACGGCGATGGACCACGAATTCGGCGCGATTCATGTCTATCGAGATAAGCGGACAGGCGATCTCACCTTTTTGCAGGGCGGATGTTTTCAGACGAAAACCGACCGCAACGGCGTCAGCCTCGTAACCTATGTTCATGCGCTCTTCGGTCTCGTCATGCAGTCGAAAGCGCAAAGAATCTTGATGATCGGCTGCGGCGGCGGAAGCCTTGCCTCAATGCTGGCGAATGCCGGCAGGCGCCTTGTTGTGGTCGACGTCAACGCAGCCGCGATTGAAATCGCCGGCCGGCATTTCAGTTTGCCGGACAGCGTCGATTGTCATGTCGCCGACGGGGCTGAATTTCGAAAAGGCGAATGCTGCGAATTCGACGCCATTATCCTGGATGCCTATTGCGGCGACCGCATTCCTGATCATCTGCGCTCACTGGAATTCCTGCAATTGGCAAGACTGCGTCTGGCGCGTCCGCACGGATGCTTTTTCGCGAATATTCATGTAATCGACGACGCAGATCCCGCGGCTCTAAACTACGCCGAGACTGCGCGCGATGTCTGGGGGACAGTACGGGTTCTTGACGCGCCGCGCGCCATGTATCGAAACGCCATCGTCGCCGCAGGCGCCGTCGGCGAATTGCGTCCGCCCGCCCTTATGATGTCGCCCGTTACGGAAGCGGCGGCGGTCTCGGAAGAGCTCGCGCGCGCACGTTTCTCTGATCTCGCAACAGACGCCGATCAGCTGCGCGAACGAGAACGATAATGGCGGCGGACTCTTTTCGCTGTTGATTAGCCAGAAACGATTACCCGCAGCTTCCGCGTCGGAATCAGACAGCCGGTTGCAGCCCGCGCCTGCCGCCCATTTCAGCCCCCGCACCCCTTCATGCCGCGATATGCGGCGACCAGCTTGCAGTCGGAGCTCCCTGGTTCCGCCTTTGCGAACCGGGGACGCCGAAAATCGGGGTGGAAATCCGCGGCCGACTCGTCGTTAATATAATGCCGCCGCGCACAAGTGGCGCGGGCCCCGGAACCGCAACATGACCGATCTCCTGCGAATCGGGCCGGCTGGAACACCGTTGCGTCGCCGGAAAGGAGAATGGCGGATGCGTAAAAGGTTGGCCGCTCGGGCGATCTCGATGTCAGCGGCAATGATGCTGACGCTGCCGGCATGCTCCACAAAGGGGGCGGGTACGGGGGATGGCGCCCGCGCCGAGGAACGCGCTGCGCGCATCAGCGCCGGCATGAGCAGACTTGGCGCCTCACGCGATCGAAGCGAATGTTTCGCTGGCAGGATTGCATCGTCGCTGGTCGGCAAGGATGCAAATGAGGCGGTCCGGATCGTCGAGACTTCTAACACCAAAGAGGAAATGCGCAGTGGAGTTTTGCGCGCCTCGACGCCGGTCAAACAATCATTCATACGGGCGAATTTCGGCTGTTCCTTCTATCAGTGAAGCATGTCGGCGCCGTTCAATATCGTTGCATGACCTGAATTGACGCCGTATTCGACCCGCGGTTCCGCTTCCTGACGTTCCTGCGCCCTTTCAAGCGGTGAGGCTCTGCGTCAGATTTCACGCCGATCGCGATTCAACCGTCGCAGATCAGTCGCGATTCAAGTTCAGGCCTTCTGTATGCATCACTCATTTTTCGTCGCGTTTCCCCCGACATAAGCCTGAAGGCGGCGACCTCCTTCATCCGAAAACCGACAGCGAC
>CALKYG010000142.1 GCA_938003575.1 uncultured Alphaproteobacteria bacterium | reverse complement strand
ATCATCACCTATGACCAGCCGGGGCACGGCCTGACCGGCGCGCATCCGCGCGACGACTATTCCGCGGCGGGCATGTTCGAGGCGCTGAACGCCGTCGCCAACGCGGCGCGTATTGACCATTTCTATCTCGGCGGAAATTCCATGGGCGGCTGGGTCTCCTGGCGGTACGCCCTCGCCTATCCTGAACGCGTCGACGGCCTGATCCTCATCGATGCGGCCGGCGCTCCCCTGCGCGAAGACGAAACGCCGCCGCCGCTCAATCTCGGCTTCCGTCTGATGCGCAACCCGTTGCTGCGTCCCCTGATCGCGCAGATCACGCCGCGCGATCTCGTCAAGAAATCGCTGCTCGACACGACAGCGGTTGACGACATCGTGACGGAGGAAATGGTCGACCGTTATTGGGAGCTGCTGCGCTTTCCGGGAAACCGGCGCGCGACCGCCGTGAGGGCGCAAACCGATCGTGAAGAAACTTACGCCGATCGCCTGGGCGAAATTTCAGCGCCGACTCTGATCGTCTGGGGAAAGGAGGATCAGCTGATATACGCGACGGCCGCCGAAACCTTCGCGGCGCGGATCAAAGACTCCGAGGTCGTCATCCTCGAAGGCGTCGGACATTTGCCGATGGAGGAGGCGCCCGACGCGACGGCGAATGCGATTCGCCGCTTCATCGAAGGGCGCCAGCCTGAGGCCGTCGACACCTTGAAGCTTGAACAGCAACAATAGAATCAGGATTTTGCAAAGACGGACGCCTTTGTCAGAAACCCGCGCGTCGTCCCGCGCGGGACAAAGCCCGCCGCGGCGAAGTGCCCGGCAAGGTCAAGGCGACAGTAGCTGTCGTAATAGGGCTCGTGGAATGCGCGGGGGAAATTTTCAAGCAGCGCGTCCAGGCCGGGCTCATCGCCATACTGGATCGTATCGACAAGAATGAAGGCGCCGCCGGGTTTCAGAACGCGCGCAATCTCGCGCGCAACGTCGGCGCGGATCTTCGGCGGCAATTCGTGAAAGAGGTAAACCGCCGTCACGATGTCGAATGAGGCGTCTCCAAGGCCCGTCGCTTCCGCGCGCGCCTCGACAAAGCGCACGTTCCGCCGATCCGCCAGCCTTGCCTGCGCCTTGGCGAGATAGGCGGGCGACAGATCGAGCCCAGTCGCCCTCAAGAGCGGCCAATTATGCAGGACCTCGGCCAGGAACCCGCCGCCGCCGCAAGCCAGATCGAGGAATTCCACAGTCGCAGGATCGCGCCCCGCGATCGCACGGCGAACATAGGGCAGCGCCTGGCGGCGCATCGCGCCGGCGGCGCCCGTGAACAGGGTTTCGACCTGCATGTCGTACCGCTCGGCCGATTCCGGCGACAGCCACCCGTCAGTCTGATAATGGAAATTCTGAAGGTAATAGCGGGGATACTTTTCATTCAGGTCCGCGCGCGCCACTTCGGAATGCGCGTTCGCATGTTTGCGGCGGGCGACTCTTTCCGTGTCGAGAAGATAATCGCGGGACAGTTTCGCAAGCTGCAGGACCGACGGCGTGCGGGTGACCTCCAGCGGCATTCTGTATTCGCCGCGTTCAATGTTTTTCCAGTCAGACCGGAAAAGGTCGCGAAAAGACGCTTTCAGCCGCTGCCGGTCAAGCGGCGCGAACTCATCCGCAACAGGCGCCTCGCCGGGCCGAGCGACCGGCCCGATCTTCCGGCGTCCGGCGAAATAATGTCCCGTATACCATGCGATGCGCGCAATCTGCGCCGCGCTGTAGGCCGCGCGCTTCACGCCGGACGCGATCGGCATGGTTCATCCTTTCCGGAAAACGCCAACCGCTTCAACGTGGGATGAATAGACGAACTGGTCAATCGGAAACGCTTGCGACAGCGTGAACCCGCCCTGCCGCAAGATAGCGGCGTCGCGGGCGAAACTCGCAGGATTGCAGGAGACGCCGATGACCGCGCCGACGCCGCTTGCGGCGATTTCCCGCGCCTGCGCGGCGGCGCCGGCGCGCGGCGGATCGAAAATGATCGCGTCAAAACCCTTCAGCTCCCTCGCTGTCATGGGGCGGGTGAAAAGGTCGCGCGTTTCCGCCTTGAGCGGGTTTAGTCCGCCGCCTTGCGCCGCCGCCGCCGCTTTGAGGAGCGCGTCGATCGAAGCCCGGTCCGAATCGACGGCGAACACGGTCGCGGCTCTTGCGAGGGGCAGAGCGAATGTGCCGCAACCGGAAAAAAGATCCGCCACCTTGCGCGCGCCGGCGGCGGCGGCCTTCACGAGATTGATCAGCGCCGCTTCGCCCTCGCGGCTCGCCTGAAGGAATCCGCCGGGAGGAGGCGTGACCGGCACGCCGTCAAAGCGGACGACCGGCGCCGCCGTCATGGCGATCGTCTCGCCGTTGACGGAAAGGCGGACGACATCGGCGCCGCGCAGCAGCGAAAGAATGTCGGAGAGCGCGGGTCCGCGCGGGTCCTTCACTAACGCCGCCGAGATCGCAACATCGATCCCGTTGTCGCAGAGCGTCGCGGTCAAATCGAATTCGGCGGCCTCGATTTTCATCGCCAGCGCGCGCAGTGCGGGAAGGCGCGTCGCGATGCCGGGATGGAGGATCAGGCAGTCATCGACGGCTTCGATCGTCGACGATCGCCGACCGTTGAAGCCGACGAGCGCCCGGCCGCGCAATTTTTTCACGGCGAACCGCGCGCGGCGGCGAGTCGCCGCCGGCGTCTCGATAAGGCCGCCGACGATCGCGGCGTCAAACCCCTCCCGCGCCAGCGCCTGGAGAAGGCGGCTGCGTTTCCAGTCCCGATAAAAACCATGCGTCACATGTTGCAGCGAGCAGCCGCCGCAGGAGCCGTAATGGCCGCAGGGCGGGACAATGCGATCCGGACCTTTCTCGATCAGATCGACCAGCGTTCCACGCTCGCCTCGCAGGTCGATATCCGCAAGATCGCCTGGCGCTGTGAGCGGCGCAAAGATGCGCGCGCCGTCGACAATGCCGACGCCGTCGCCGCCGGCGGCGATATCCTCAATACGAACGCGAACGCGCCGCGCCGTCGCCGCCGGTTTGCGTCTATGCTGATCTGCGCGCGCCAATCAGGAATTCCTTGTTGCCGTCGCCGCCGGCGACCGGGCTCTCCAGAATTCCCATAGGCGTCCAGCCTTCGCCTCTCAACCACGCAGCGATTTCCGTCAGCAGGGCGGCGAGTTCCGCGTCGCTCGCTCTGACAAGCCCGCCCTTGCCGATTTTTTCAGGCCCGAGCTCGAACTGCGGCTTGATGAGCGCGGCCAGCCTTGACCGGTCCGACGCAAGCGCCAGTGCGAAGGGAAGCGCCTTTTTCAGGCTGATGAAACTGACGTCGCATACGATGACGTCAATCGGTTCGGGAATGATGGCGACGGTGAGATCCTTCGCATGCGTCTTTTCCAGATTGACGACGCGCGGATCATTCAGGATCTTCGGGTGGAGCTGGCCCGTTCCGACATCGACCGCGTAGACCTTTCTCGCGCCCCTTCGCAGCAGGACATCGGTGAAGCCGCCCGTGGAAGCGCCAAGATCAAGACATGTCACGCCTGCGGGGTCGATTTCGAACGACCTCAGCGCGGCTTCGAGTTTCAGCGCCCCCCGCGACACGTAATCGTGGACGTCGCCGACGATTTCGATTGCGCATTCCCTCGGAACGGTCGCCGACGGTTTTGAGACGGCCGCGCCGTTGATGCGAACGAACCCGGCCCTGACGGCAGCCTGCGCCCGTGCGCGCGACGGGAAAGCGCCGCGCTCGACAAGAAGCTGGTCAAGTCTCGTCCGGTCGCTCACCCGGCCCCGGCAGTTTGGTCGCCGGCGGTTTCAAAATACGCCGCGGTTTCGTCGTCCGCCGGATACATGAGTTCAATGCGGATTTCGCTCGCCTCCACATCCTGGACGGCGCCGAACTGAGCGATTGTCGAGAAAAGTCGGATGCGCCGATCATTGATTTTCAGCGTCGTCGGTATGACGGGTTGGTTGAAATCGACCTGTCCGAATTCGAAGGCTGCGAGACGCGGATGCGCGGCAAGTCGGGTCGCGAGCGCTTCAAGGGGCCCATCCCCGCCGAGATGGTCGATTTCGGCGCGCAGGCGGACAAGCGAGAGCGCCGCGGTCTCTTCCCAGTTCTCAACGAGCCCATCGTCAGCGACCGCAAGAAGCAGTTCGATCATGTTGCCGACGGGCCCGTAGGGCGCAAAAAGCGCAATGGCGGGTTCGTTCGCGTCGATGATGTTCCAGCCGCGATCGACCGCGACGCCCGGATAGGGCGCATGCCGTTCGAGCGTCATCACGATCGCCTTTCGGACGGGGGCGAGATCCGGCGCGTGAGCGGGCAGGGCCGGAAACGCCGCCGCAAATCCCGCCGCCTTAAAGGCCTCGTTCGCCGCGCCCTTCGACATGCCGAGCGCGGTCGCAAGCTTCAGGATCATGCCGCGGCTCGGGGATGCGCGCCCCGATTCCAGAAAACTCAAATGCCGGGAGGAAACGCCAGCAGCCAATGCGAGGTCGAGCTGGCTGAGCCGCCGCAGTCTCCGCCAATTCCGCACGATTTCGCCGAAATCCCGTTTCATTGCGCCGGTCCGCACCTTCCTGTCCGATCGACCCTACACCGTCCGCGCCTTGACGCCATTACCTCAGAGGTAATTGTTTCCGTTCGCAGCATCAGCTCATGTCGCCTTCGGAAAATCGAGGAGACCCCCCATGGCGCCCAAAACCGCCGCTCTGATCTTTCGGGTGAATGTCTTCCTGAGCTTTCTTGCAGGCGGCCTTCTTTGGGCGAGCGGCGCGATCCCCGGGTTCGACGCCCCGGCGCAATGGGCGTTCGATTTCCTCAACTGGCCGGTCGACGGCGATCCCGGCGAGATGACGAAACTCTCGAAATTCATGAGCGCGATCGGCGGGGGCGTGCTGACGGCGCTCGGCGTCCTCAACTGGATCCTCGTCGCGCCGGCGATCGAGTCGGGCGAAAAGCGCATCCTCAACGCCGCTCTGGCCTCGGTTCTTGCTTGGTTCGTCATTGACAGCACGGCGTCGGTCCTTTCGGGCGCCGCGCCGAACGTCTTTTTCAATCTGGTCATCCTGGCGCTTTACGCTGTTCCGGTGCTCGCCGCCGCGCCGCGAGACTGACAGAGGCGTCAAGGCGCGCTAGAAGCGCGCCATGACCAGAACATTCGACCTCATCTTGAAGAACGGAACCGTCGTCAATCACGACGGCGAAGGCAAGCGCGATATCGGCGTCGTCGGCGGAGTGATCGCCGCGATCGGCGATCTCGGCCCCGCATCGGCCGGCGAGACGATCGACTGCGCAGGGCTTCATATCCTGCCGGGCGTCATCGACACGCAGGTCCATTTCCGCGAACCCGGCCCGACCCACAAGGAAGACCTTGAGTCGGGAAGCCGCTCGGCGGTTCTCGGCGGCGTCACCGCCGTTTTCGAAATGCCGAACACCAATCCCCTCACGACGACGGCGGCCGCGGTCGAGGACAAGCTGTCCCGCGCTTATCACCGCATGTTCTGCGATCACGCATTCTATGTCGGCGCGACGCATGCAAACCCCAAGGACCTCATCGAACTCGAGCGTCATCAAGGCGTCTGCGGCGTCAAGATTTTCATGGGAGCGTCGACGGGCGACCTGCTCGTAGAGGACGATCAGGGCGTTCTTGATGTCTTGCGGCATGGATCGCGGCGTGTCGCCGTTCATTCCGAAGACGAGTTCATGCTGCGCGACAACCGGAAATTCGCGCGCGAGGGCGACTGGACCTCGCACACCGACGTGAGAACGGCGGAGGCGGCGGTCTCGTCGACAAGGCGCCTCTTGCGTCTGGCGCGAGAGGCGCGACGACGGATTCACATTCTGCACGTTTCGACAGCGGACGAGACCCCTCTGCTCGCCGCAGCCAAGGATATCGCGACGGCTGAAGTGACGCCGCAGCATCTGACGCTGGCCGCGCCGGACTGCTACCGCGACCTGAAAGGATTCGCCCAGATGAACCCGCCGGTGCGCGACGCCCGGCACCGCGACGGCCTGTGGGCCGCCTTGCGAGAGGGCGTCTTCGACGTCATCGGCTCGGATCACGCGCCGCACACGCGCGAGGAGAAGGAAAAGCCCTATCCCGCCTCGCCGTCCGGCATGCCGGGCGTGCAGACAATCGTGCCGGTGATGCTGACCCATGTCGCGCAGGGGCGGCTCACCCTGATGCGCCTTGTCGATCTTCTCTGCCATGGACCGAACCGCATCTTCCAGATCGCAGGCAAAGGCCGGCTCGCCGCCGGTTACGACGCCGATTTCACGATCGTCGATCTCAAACGGCGCGAGATCATCACGCATGACTGGTCGGCGTCGCGCTGCGGCTGGACGCCATTCGACGGTTTTGAAGCGACGGGCTGGCCGATCATGACGTTCATCCGTGGGCGAACCGTCATGCGCGATAACGAGATCATCGGCGCCGCGATCGGCGAACCGGTCAGATTCCAGGAAACGCTTTAGGCCTTATTGCGCGTCGGCGCCCCTTACGACGAAAACGCTTTCATCCTCCTCGCCGCGTTCCGCGGCGTAGAGCGGCGCCGAAAGACTGGCTACAAGCGCTTCTCCGGTGAGTGCGCGGGCGGCGGCGTAGTCTTCCGCGTCCCGGCCGCAATAGGCGAAACGCGACTGCGCCGACAGGTAGCCGTCGTTGAACGAACCGACCAATTCCTCGCGAAGATCAAACGCCGGCTGCTCAAGATCGATAAGGCGCTTCATGCGGTCCCGCCAGACGTCGGCTTCGCGCTCAGGCTCGCACAACCGCCGAATATGGTGAAGCTCCCCGAATATCCGGGAAAGGCCGGTCAGGGCCGCGCGCCGCGCCTCGTAACTCTCTTCCGCCGCCGCAGGCGAAATGAGAAGAACCGTCAGGACAAGGAGGATGCGTTTCAGCATGGGGAAAGGTTTCAGCTTCAATCAGGGCCGATCCGTGACCGTATTGCGGAGTTTCAGGGCCGCCGCAATGGCGCGCCGCGTTTCATCCCATGAAACGCGCGCCAGCGCCTCCCCGACGGCGACGAACTCCGCCGCCGTCGCATCGTCGCCCGCGACAGGTTCGCCCGCCGCCCATTCGGCCCAGAAATCGACCAGGACGACATGCCGGTCGATTTCAGCATGAGCGCCTGGCACGGCTTCAAAGACGCCGATGACGCCTCCGATCCGCACGTCGAGGCCGGTTTCCTCCATGACCTCCCGGCGCGCGGCGTCCTCCAGTCGCTCGCCGAATTGAAGCCCGCCGCCCGGAATAGACCATCGTCCGGCGAAAGGCGGCTTGCCGCGCTTGATGACGAGCACGTCGCTCCCCCGGAAAACGACCGCCCCGACGCCGACGCTGACCTGTTGATCGCTCATGCAGGGGTTTATAGTGATGTTTCCCATGTGCGGAAGATTCATCCTCGCCTCGCCGCCCCATATCGTCCGCGATCTGCTCGATGTGGAAATCCGCGAGAATTTTCCGGCGCGCTATAACATTGCGCCGACGCAGCCGATCGCCATTGTCAGGCTGAATGAGAACCGTCAACGCGAATTCGCGCTGGTGCGATGGGGGTTCATTCCTTCCTGGGCGAAAAAAGACTATTTCGAGAAGGTCGGAACAAAACCTCTCATCAATGCGCGCGGCGAGACGGTTGCGGAAAAGCCGACTTTCCGAAGCGCATTCAAGCGCCGGCGCTGTCTCGTTCCCGCCGACGGATTCTATGAATGGCGGACCGAGAAGGGCGCGCGACAGCCCTATCTCATCCGGCCCGCCGGGGGCGGCCTTTTCGCGTTCGGCGGCGTCTGGGAGACGGCGGCCGATCCCGACGGCGGGGAGATCGACACCGCGGCGATCGTGACGACCGCGGCGGGCCCAGATATTGAGCGCCTGCACGACCGGGAGCCGGTGGTCATTGCAAGAAAGGACTTCGCGCGCTGGCTCGATATGGACGAACGCAACGTCGCTGACGCCAAGACGCTTATTAAGGCGCCGCCCGAGGGCTTCTGGACATATCACCCGGTGTCGAAAGCGGTGAACAACGCGCGGAACGAAGGCGAGGCGCTCGCCGGGGAAATCGGACAGAGGGAGCTTTTCTAGAATGACACTCCGTATAGTGACGATGTCGGCGGCGGGGCTTGCGCTCGTCGGCTGCGCCGGGACGGCGACGCCGCAGTTCAGCGCGGAACAGCTCGAAGTTCTCGCGGCCATGGATGCGCACATGCTGGCGATATCCGCTAACGACCCGGCGGAGATCGGCGCCCAGCAGACCGTCGACGGCATGACCTTCCGCCTCAGTCCCAAAGACGACGGCGGATGGGAGATGTCAGGTTGGCCGAATTCCTATTGGGCGGCGCCGGAACGCGCCGACGCGAACGCCTACAAGGAGCGCTATTGGTCCCCGACGGTGCTCGTTCGCGGCGGCATGGCCCTGGTCTGGGCGCCCTATGAGTTTTGGATCAACGGCGAGACCAGTCACTGCGGCGTCGATGCTTTCTCCTTCGCCAAAATCGACGGACGGTGGATCGTGACCAATGCGATGTGGACGGCGGAGCCGAAATCCTGCGACGATCTTAGACCTGCGGACCCGGCTGAAATCCGCCCGGCGCAATAGGCGTCAGACCTTCCCCTTCAGCGGCGGCTGCGGGCGCGTGAAAAGCCATTCGGCCGCGGTCGATTCCCTTGCGCGGAACCTGTAACCGTCGGCGGCGCATTTCTTCAACGCTTCAGGGTCGTCGACGCGGTTGTCGATGATCCACCGCGCCATCGAACCGCGCGCGCGCTTGGCGAAAAACTGCAAGGCCCTCAGCTTTCCGTCCTTTTCGTCCTTGAACGAAGGCGTGATCACGTCGGCGGCGAGTGCGTTCCGGTCAACGGCGGAAAAATACTCATTGGAGGCGAGATTGACGACGACCGGGTTTCTGCGTCCCTTCAGGATCTTGTTGATTTCCTTCGCGATCCTGTCTCCCCAGAATTCGTATAGATTGCGCCCGCGCGGATTTTTCAGCGCCGACCCCATTTCAAGCCGATAGGGCTCGATCGCGTCCAGCGGCCTGAGCAGGCCGTACAGTCCTGACAATATCCGCAGATGGTCCTGGGCGAACTCGAAATCTCCCGCCGTCATCGTTTTGGCGTTCAGCCCCAGATAGACTTCGCCGTTGAACGCAAGCGCAGCAGGCTTCTGCAAATTCGATTTCCCGTCACCTCTGAACGCGAGAAACCGTTCATGATTGAGCGCGGCCAGCTTGTCGGAAATCGACATCAATCTCTTGAGTTTCGCCGGAGGAAGTTCCTTTGCGGCGCCGGCGAGCTCGCGCGCTTCTTTCAAAAAGACGGGCCTGGTCGGCGCCGGCGCCGACATGGCCGGATCGAAATTCATGTTCTTGGCGGGGGAGATCAGAATCAGCATGACGCCGATTAGACGCCCCGCCCGGCAAAGATCAAGGCGGCAGGACGCGGGCGGGCGTCCTCCGATCCGCCGCGATCTGTCACATATTGTGGTGGAAGCGCTGGAGCTCTTTCAGCGTCAGCGATCCGTCGTCATTTTCGTCGGCGTCGAGATAATTCAGCTCGCCGAACTTCATATACTCTGTCCGCGTGACGACGCCGTCGCCGTCGCCGTCCATGAGGCGGAACCGGATCGCCTTGCGTTCCTCCGCGCGCGCCTGCATTTCCTGCCGGCGCGACTGATTGGTTCCGCTCTTCGGGCCCGGCCCAAGGCGCGCCGCCTGATATTCTCCGAGCGTCAGCCCGTTTCCGTCGGCGTCCATTGCGGTGAAGCCGGCGCCGTGCCAGTCGCTGAATTCGTCGCGCGTCATCTTGCCGTCCCGGTCGCGGTCGTGATCGCGGAACTGGTCCTTCGCGCCGAGGTAAAGTCGATCGCGATCCTGATCCATGTCTTTATCCATGTCCCGGTCCCGGTCCATGTCGCGATCGACGTCCCGCTGCATGTCGCGATCGCGGTCAATGTCTCCCGCCGGCGAACCGCCCCGCTGCCCGCCGCCTTTTCCGCCGCCTTGGGCAAAAGCCGCCGATGCTGGCAGGCCGGCGAGGGCGAGAAATCCTGCTGCGCACAAAATCATCCGTCGCATATCATTATCTCCATTGCTCTATTTTCTCGCGCCGCGGCGCGGCGCTGAAAGAATAATCGGGGCTTGAAGAGCCGGCGCCTTGAGCGAGATCAATTTCCGTATTGAAAAATTGCGCCGTTTCGCTTGAGACCATTAATTCCCGGACAGCTTGCAGCGTATCAAGCGGCGCTTCAGATCATCTTGCCGGGATTCATGATTCCCTTGGGATCGAGGGCGTTTTTGATCGCGCGCATCATCGCGATCTCCGCCGGCTGTTTTCGCCGTGCGATGTCGTCCCGCCGCGCAAGGCCGACGCCGTGTTCGGCAGAAATGGAACCCGAGTGCCTGTCGATGACGTCGTAGACAGCCTGCTCAACAGCGCTTTCCGCACGGTCGAACGCTGCGCGATCGCCGCCTTCCGGCTGCAGGACGTCATAGTGAATATTGCCGTCGCCCATGCGGCCGAAGGCGATGATGCGCGCGCCGGGAACGACTCGCTCGACCGCTTCGCCGGCATCGCGCAGGAATGCCGGAACAGAGGCGACAGGCACGGAGACGTCGTATTTCGCCTGAGCGCCTTCAGGCCGCATGGCGACGGAGATCGCATGACGCATATGCCAGAAGGCGGCGGCCTGCGCTTCATTTTCGGCAATGGCGGCGTCGAGAATGTCGCCTGCGTCGAAGGCCTCGGCGAGAATCGCTTCGACCTCGGCGCGCAAGGCGCCGGCGCGGCCGGACGAAAACTCAATAAGAGCATACCAGGGATACGCCTTGTCGAGCGGATCCCGCGATCCCGGAATGTGCTTGAACACAAGTCCGATCGAAAACCGCGACATCAGTTCAAAGCTCGTCACGTTGCCGCCGCTTTCAACCTGCGCACGCGACAGCATCGAAAGCGCGTGGTCGGGCGATGAAAGCGCGGCAAAGACCGTGACGCGCTCGCGGGGGCGCGCGAAGAGTTTCAGTGACGCGCCGGTGATGACGCCGAGCGTGCCCTCTCCGCCGATGAAGAGCTGCTTCAGATCATAGCCCGTGTTGTCCTTACGCAGGCTCTTCAGCCCGTTCCAGATCTCTCCGTTCGGAAGAACGGCCTCGATCCCGAGAACAAGGTCGCGCATATTGCCGTATCGCAGCACATTGACGCCGCCCGCGTTGGTCGAGATGACGCCGCCGATCTGGCAAGTGCCCTCCGATCCGATCGACAGCGGAAACAGTCGGTCTATCCGCGCCGCGGCCTCCTGCGCTTCGTGGAGCGTGACGCCGGCGTCGACCGTCAGCGTCATCCCTTCCGCGGATGCGTTTCTGATCTTATTCATGCGCTTCATCGAAATCAGGATTTCGCCGTTCTGCGGCATCTGTCCGCCGACCAGTCCGGTATTGCCGCCCTGCGGCGTGATCGCGACATTCGCGTCGGCGCACAGGCGAACGATCTTCGCGACTTCATCAACGCTTGCGGGCGCGACGACCATGGATGCGCGGCCGGGCCACCAGCCGCGCAACTCATTGAGCATCGGCTTCGCATCGTTGTCGTCGATAACGCCTTTTGCGCCGACAATGGCGCTGACGCCGTTCATCACATTCTTGGGAGCGTGCATGGAGTCCCTGCCCGGTTCGAACGCCATCATCGATTTTCGCTGTCCCCGACGTCAAGGCTGCGCCGCGCGGCGTCTTCGCCTTTGGCGCGGGTCGAGCTAGAAGGCGGTCCGGGCGCGATTGATTTGTCAGCGAAGGTGGAAGCGATCATGCGATTGAAAAAGGGAATTGCTCTGGCGGCGCTGGCCGCCGCAGCATTGGCGGCTTGCGCAAGGAACGCCGCCGAGCCTGCGGCGGAGACAACGGCGATCGAAGCGGATGCGCCCGAGGCGCCCCCCGCCCCGGCGAATATCGACTTTGCGGCCGTCGCCGCCGCA
>CALKYG010000141.1 GCA_938003575.1 uncultured Alphaproteobacteria bacterium | reverse complement strand
ATGCGCGCCGCCATCCGATGGCGTGCTGCTTTTCCAATTACAAGCAGCATTTCGCGAGAGGCCAGAACTTCTCATACGGGCAACGCCGCATGGCAGACTACTATCGCGAGTATGCTCTGCTGATGAAGCATTTCGATGCGATTGAGGTCGGCGCCGTTCACCGTGTCATCCACGAGAGGCTTGTTGAAAACCTCGAACACGAAGTGCGGGCGATGCTCGATTATATCGGCGTTCCTTTCGAGAATGCGTGCCTGCGCTTTTATGAAACCGACCGGCCCGTCCGCACGGCGAGCTCGGAGCAGGTGCGTCGGCCGATATTCACCGAAGGCCTTGATCACTGGAAGAATTTCGAACCCTGGCTCGGGCCGATGAAGGAAGCCCTGGGCGACATTTTGACGGCCTATCCGGAAGTTCCCTAGAGCGGGTTCAGGCCGGTGAAGCCCTGGCGCCACACCGTGTCGGGAAATACGCCTTTGTGATCACAGTAATTGTCGCGCCTGATGGATCAGGATAGCCTTCGCCATGAGAGTGGGCCGACAGCCGATTCGGGCGGTTTGAGGCCGATTTTAAGGGAGGTCCTATGGCGAAGCACAACACGGCGACCGGACGGGCGGCGATCAAAACGACGCTGCTCGCCTCATCCATGCTGACGATCGCGGGCCCTGCGCTCGCGCAGGTGGATGAAATCACCGTCACTGCGCAGAAAAAGTCCGAAAGTCTCCAGGACGTTCCGATCAGCATCCAGGCTTTCAACACCCAAAAACTCGAAGAGCTGGAGGTTTCGGCTTTCGACGATTACGCCAAATTCCTGCCCAGCCTTTCCTTCCAATCAACGGGCCCGAATTCGACAAACGTCTATTTCCGCGGCGTCGTCTCAGGCGGCGACGGCAACCACTCGGCTTCCCTGCCCTCAGTCGGCGTCTATCTCGACGAACAGCCGGTGACGACGATTCTCGGCTTCCTGCCGGTCCACATTTACGACATCGAGCGCGTTGAAGGCATCGCCGGTCCGCAGGGCACGCTGTACGGCGCCTCGGCGCAGTCGGGCGTTCTGCGCATCATCACCAACAAGCCGGATCTCAGCGGGTTTTCCGCAGGCTATGACGCCGAAGTCAACGCCGTCCAGCATGGCGACATCGGCTATCAATTCGAAGGCTATGTGAACCAGCCTCTTTCAGAGAACGCCGCAATTCGCCTCGTCGGCTGGTACAAGAAAGACGCCGGCTATATCGACAATGTCCTTACCGGCCGCATCTTCCCCGGCACAATCGTTCCAGGCGCGACGACCGGCGCCGGCAACCCGGCGACGCCGATCCTGAAAGACAACGCCAATCTCGTCGAAGACAATTTCAATGATGTCGAAACCTATGGCGCGCGCGCCGCGCTGAAAATCGACCTCAACGAAAACTGGACGATTACGCCGACAATCCTCGCGCAAAAGCAGGAATCAAACGGCATCCATTTCTACGATCCGGATTCCGGCGATCTCAAGGTCAGCCGCTTTGAACCCGAATTCAGCAATGACAAATTCATCCAGGGCGCCATGACGATCGAAGGCAAGATCGGCAATTTCGATCTCGTCGTCGCCAGTTCGCTGTTGCGCCGCCAGATCGACTCCAATTACGATTACACCGATTACGCCTATTATTACGACGCGCTCTATCAGTACTATCAGTCCGTGGCGCCTCCAGGATATTATTACAATTTCGCCTCATACTTCTATGACAACAATGGCGACAGCATCGACTTCTCGCAATTCTATCAAGGCGATGACTCCTTCGGGAAATACGCCAATGAAATCCGGATTTCGTCACCGCAGGACAAGCGTTTCCGTTTCGTGGCGGGCTTCTTCCAGAATCGCCAGCGCCACAATATCCACCAGCAATATTTCATACGAAACCTGAATGACGCGCTGGAAGTGACTGCGCACCCCGACACGATCTGGCTGACTGAACAAAAGCGCGTCGACAAGGATCTCGCCTTGTTTACGGAAATGGAGTTCGACCTGACGGATCGTCTCACTTTCATCGGCGGCGTTCGCGGTTACAAATACAATAACTCGCTGATCGGTTTTAACGGCTACGGCGCAGGATTTTCCGGATCTACAGGCGAGGCCGCCTGCTTCGCGCCTGCAAGCGTTCCGGATTCTCCGTGCACTAATCTCGACAGCACGATCAAGAACACGGGCGAGACGCACAAGTTAAGCCTCACTTACGATCTTGACGATTCGAAGATGGTCTACTTGACCTATTCGACCGGCTTCCGACCCGGCGGCGCGAATCGCCGAACGCCATTGCCGCCCTATCTCGAAGACAAGCTCATCAATTATGAAGCGGGCTTCAAGACGTCATGGGCGGACAACACCTTCGTACTGAACGGCTCCGCCTTCTATCAGAAATGGAATGATTTCCAGTTTCCTATTCTCGGCTTGAACGGATTAACCGAAGTTCAAAACGCCGCCTCCGCGCGCATTTACGGCCTTGAAGCCGATATGACCTGGGCGCCGAACGATCGCTTCACGCTGAACGGCGCAATGTCGATCATCGATGCGGAGCTTTCGGAGAACTTCTGCGGCTTTAATGTCAACGGCTCGCCGTTCACCGCCTGCCCGGCTGCGGTGGACGACCCGGGGACGCTTGGCGATGAAACCGCGCCGCCGGAAGCGCCGGCGGGAACGCCGTTGCCGGTCGTGCCGAAATTCAAGGGCACGCTGACGGCGCGCTACGAATTCCCGCTCGGCGCAATGACAGGCCATTTGCAAGGCTCTGTCAGCGGGCAATCGCACTCGCCGTCGAATCTTTTAGTCGTCGATCAGGGCATCATCGGCGACCAAGAGGGTTTCGCATTAGTTGATTTCTCTGTCGGCATCCGTCAGGACAACTGGAAGGCCGTCCTGTTCGTCACCAACGCCTTTGATGAGCGGCCGAACCTGCAGAGCTTCGTCGCCTGCGCGATCACGACCTGCGGCATCACGGGACCTGGCGGCAATACCGGCGTCTACAACAGCACGGCGCAGCCGCGCACGATCGGCCTCAGATTCGGTCAGTCCTTCTGATCTGACAGCTGAAACGACTTGATCG
>CALKYG010000140.1 GCA_938003575.1 uncultured Alphaproteobacteria bacterium | reverse complement strand
GCCAGGACATGGGCGGACACGAAGTCGCGGGCGAAGCGAACCTCCTCGCTAATCTGCCGGAGGTTCCGGTCGTAGCGAAGGTTGGCGTTAAGGTCGGGATTCCCGAACGGCGCCTCGGTCCCGTCAAAGTCAAAACCGTATTGCTGGCTGTAGCCCTCAAGCGCCGTCAATGAGTAAAAGTCCCACTTTCCTATTTTTCCTTCAGCCTCGGCGCTTGCGCCATAGAATATATTATCAGTGTCCTGAACGCCGTCGGGTCCGATGGAGATCCGGTGCTTGCCGAGAGAAAGGCTTGAATTTCTCGGCGACGGGTTGACGCCTTTGTCGGCCTCAAGATGTGCGCGCAGGAGAAGCGACAGCGAGGCGCTGCGGTTCCACAGTAGAGACGTCCGAAGGCCGAACTCTTCCCGCTCGCCGCCGGCGCGCTGCGGGCCGTCGGGTGCGGCCGGATCGGAATCAACGTTTTTCAATAGCGACGCCTGGGTAAGAAACCGGCCCGCCGCTCGTGCGGAAAGCCCGTCGGCGATTTCCCCGCCGAACGCCGCAGACCCGTCAAATCGCTCAGAATTTCCCGCACTGAGAATGATGTAACCGTCTTGATCGGGATCCGGCCTTGCCGTCCTGAAATGAATGGCGCCGCTGGACGCGTTTCGGCCGTACAGCGCGCCCTGGGGCCCTTTGAGCACTTCGATGCGCTGAATGTCATAGAGCAGGGGGCCGGTCTGGACATTGGTGGAAAGGAACACGCCGTCAACGTAGACCGCGGCGGCAGTCGGGGTCAGGGCCTGATGGTCCACAGCGCCGACGCCGCGGATCTGGAAGGCGACCTGCGCGCCGTTGGCGACTGCGGCCTGAACGCCGGCCAATTGCTGCACAATGTCTTCCGCGCTCGAATACGCTGCGGCTCTCTGAACGCCGTCGGCGTCTATTACGGCGACCGAAGCCGGAATATCGTACAGGCTCTGCTCGCGCTTTGTCGCATATACCGTTATTTCGTCATCCGGCTCCGTCGCCCATGCGCCGGCGTCGGACAGCGTGCATACGAGAACGATAGAAAAGATGAAATATCGCATGATGAGGGTGCGTTTGTCAGCGGCGTCGGGTGTCTATCAGCCTGCGACGCCAAGGCAAGGCGAAGCGCAAGGCGCGGTCATCAACTTTGCGTTGGCGGAGACCGCTGCGCGGCAGACGGTTCCCTCGACGGGGCGGGCGAGGTAGAAGGCCGGTGATGAAAGACACCATTCCCGGGGCGATCAGTTTCGCCGGAAAGGCCGTAATCGTCACCGGCGCCGCTTCCGGCATCGGCGCTGCTTGCGCACGCGCTTTCGCCGAGACCGGCGCCGGCGTCGTCATGGCGGACATCAACGAGGCGAAGAACCGCGACACCGCCGACCTTATCATGATTGACACAAAGGCGCGCTGCGTCCCGCACGCCTGCAATGTCGCCAGCGACAGCGACTGCGAGATGCTCGTCATGCGCGCGCTGGACGAATTCGGCCGAATTGACGTGCTCGTCAATAACGCCGGCGTCGTCGCGCCCGGAACGATTCTCGATCTCGCGCCAAGCGAGTGGGACCGTGTCATGGATATCAACCTGAGGTCCTATTTCGTGCTGACGCAGATCGCCGCCAAGGCGATGATCGATCGGAAGATTCGCGGCTCGGTCGTCAATATGTCGTCCTTGAACGCCGAACTCGCAATCGCGAATCAGGTCGCCTATGTGTCGTCGAAAGGGGGCGTACAGCAATTGACCAAGGCCGCGGCTCTTGGACTTGCGCCATACGGCGTCAGAGTGAACGCGATCGGGCCCGGCTCCATCATGACGGATTTGCTGAAAAGCGTGATGGCGGACGAAGCCGGCCGCAATCGAATCCTGTCGCGCACCCCGCTCGGCCGGGTCGGCGAGCCGTCGGAGATCGCGTCGATCGCGGTTTTTCTGGCAAGCGACATGGCGAGCTACATCACCGGCCAGACGATCTTCGCCGACGGCGGAAGGGCTGCGCTCAATTACACTGTGCCTGTCGATGAACGCTAAAGCGCGGATCGCTGTCGATATCGGCGGGACGTTTACTGATGTCGCGCTGGAGCGCGCGGACGGCGCGATCGTCACCGCGAAGACGCTGACGACGACGAAAGCGCCGGAAGTCGGCGTTCTTGGGGGCGTTTCCGACGCGCTTTCAAAGGCCGCGCTTGCGCCGCGTGACATCGGCGTCATCATTCATGGAACGACGCTCGCGACTAACGCCTTGATCGAAAGGCGCGGCGCCCGGACAGCCTTGCTCACGACTGAAGGTCATCGCGACGCGCTCGAAATGGCTTACGAAAATCGCTTTGAGCAATATGACGTGATGATTGACCGGCCGCCCCCTCTGGCGCCGCGATGGCTGCGTCTTCCGGTCCGAGAGCGAATGAGCGCGTGCGGCGATGCGTTGATCGCGCTCGACGAGGCGAGCGTGGCCGCCGTCATTCCAACACTTGAGAGTGAGGCGGTCGAGAGCCTTGCGATCGGTTTTCTGCATTCCTATGCGAATTCGGCGCACGAGAAGCGGGCGGCGGAAATCATTTCTGGAGCCCTGCCGCATCTGTCGATTTCGCTGAGCGCCGAAGTGGCGCCCGAGATTCGGGAATATGAGCGCCAGACGACGACGGTCGCCAACGCCTATGTCCGGCCCCTGATGGAGCGCTATCTCCGTGCGCTTGAACAGGCGTTCGCCGCAGGCGGATTTGACTGCCCGTTTCTTCTTGTCACCTCGGGCGGCGGTCTTTGCACGGTTGAAACGGCGTCCAAATATCCGATCCGTCTCGTTGAATCAGGGCCGGCGGGCGGCGCAATCCTCGCTGCTTCCATTGCGCGGCGGACCGACAGTCCCGAACTCCTTTCCTTCGACATGGGGGGGACCACGGCGAAGATGTGCCTCATCGACGGTTTCGAGCCGGCGCGTGCGCGCATGTTTGAAGTTGATCGATCCTACCGGTTCAAAAAAGGATCGGGTATGCCGCTGCGCATTCCGGTGATCGAACTGGTTGAAATCGGCGCCGGCGGCGGATCGATCGCGCATGTTGATTCATTGAAGCGGATCGGAGCGGGTCCAGAAAGCGCGGGGGCCGAGCCCGGCCCTGCCTGTTACGGCCGCGGCGGCGCGCAGGCGACGGTGACGGATGCGGACCTGGTTTGCGGCCGGATCATTCCTGACTTTTTCGCCGGAGGCGCGATATCGCTCGACGTAAAATCGGCGAACGACGCTCTTGTCCGGGATGTCGGCGCGAAGCTGTCGATTGACGCCGAGGGCGCCGCATTCGGGGTCGGCGAGATGGTTGACGAAAACATGGCCGGAGCGGCCCGAGCGCACGCGGTTGAGCAGGGAAAGGACATTCGCCGGCGAACCCTGGTTGCGTTCGGCGGCGCGGCTCCGCTTCACGCGGCGAGACTTGCGGAAAAGCTCGGTCTCGACCGGATTGTCGTGCCCGAAGGCGCGGGTGTCGGATCGGCGATCGGGTTTCTTCTCGCGCCGGCTTCCTATGAGATCATACGCAGTATGCCGATGCGGCTCGACAGGCTTGCCGCAGAGCGGATTGAAGAGATGTTTGAAGACCTGCGCGCGGAGGCCGTGCGCGTCGTTCGCGCCGCATCCAAAGACGGCGCACTGGAGGAGGAACGCCTCGCCTTCATGCGTTATGTCGGTCAGGGGTACGAAATTCCCGTTCCTGTCGATCGAAAAGTCGACGCCGCGACGCTGCAATCGGCCTATGAGCGCGCCTACCGTTCGCTGTATGGCCGCGCCATTCCCGACATGCCGATCGAAATCCTGAGCTGGTCCCTTCGCCTGACGGCGCCGTCGCCGGGCGTCAGTTCCATCCCGCAGCCGGTCGTCAGGCGTAACGCTGTCGCCGACGGAACAAGGGAGGTCTTCGACGCGGGCGCAGCGCGACGCATGACCTACACTGTGCACCATCGCGCCGCCCTTCAGCCGGGCGACGCCCTCGATGGACCCGCTCTCGTTGTCGAGCCTCAAACGACGACTGTTGTGACGGCGAGTTTCCATGCTGTCATTGACGACGCCCGCAACATCATTCTCCTGAGGAAGGGAAATTGATGAGCGAACTCGACAATATTCGATTACAGCTCCTGTGGGCGCGACTGATCGCCATTGTCGAGGAGCAGGCGCAGACTTTGATGCGCACGGCGTTTTCCGCGACAGTGCGCGAGGCCGGCGATCTGTCGGCTGGCGTGTTCGACACCGAAGGACGCATGCTGGCGCAGGCGGTCACCGGCACGCCGGGTCATGTCAACGCCATGGCGGCGAGCGTCGGATTTTTCCTGAAGAAGTTTCCCATCGGCTCGCTGTCTCCGGGCGACGTGCTTGTCACGAATGATCCGTGGGAAGGAACCGGACATCTCAACGATTTCACCGTTGTGACGCCGGTGTTCCGGAACGGCGGCGCGATTGCGTTGTTTGCGGCGACGTCGCACATCGCCGATGTCGGCGGGCTCGGTTTCGGTCCGGATGCGCGTCAGGTCTATGAAGAAGGTCTTCTCGTACCGATTTCTCACCTTTTCCGCCGCGGCGAGGCTAATTCGATATTGCTGGAGCTCATCCGGGCCAACGTGCGTGATCCGACAGCGGCCGAAGGCGACCTTTATTCACTCGCGGCCAGCAACAAGGCGGGAGCCGACCGCCTGCTTGAGACGCTTGATGAATTCGGGTTGGATCGTCTTGACGACGTCGGCGCGATGATCATCGAGAACTCCCGCGCCGCGATGCTTGAAGAAGTCCGCCGCGTCCCATCCGGCATGTATGACTACTCGATGACAATCGACGGCTATGATCAGCCGGTCGAGCTGGTCGTATCGGTAACCGTCGGCGAGGCCGGCGTCGACGTTGATTTCGCGGGGACGTCGCCGGCGTCCTCTTACGGGATCAACGTTCCGCTCACCTATACCCAGGCTTACGCCTCGTTCGGAGTGCGCTGCGTCATCGGCAACATGACGCCGAACAATTCGGGATCGTTGAGCGTCGTGCGCGTATCCGCGCCTCAAGGATCAATACTTAACGCGCCCCGGCCTTGCGCCGTATCGGCGCGACACACTGTCGGGCAAATGCTCCCTGACGTCGTGCTCGGGGCTCTGTCGAAGGCCATCCCGGACCGCACGCCGGCGGAAGGCGCGTCATGCCTTTACCTGCCGGTGCTGCTCGGCGGCCGCGCGTTCGGCGGCGGAGAGGAATTCATCGTCAATCCGTTCTACACCGGCGGCGCCGGAGCGCGTCCCGGCAAGGATGGTCTCTCATGCACGGCGTTTCCGTCCGGCGTTCGAAACACGCCGGTCGAAATCAACGAGGCGACCGCGCCGATCGTCATCTGGCGAAAGGAGTATCGCGCGGATTCGGGCGGCGCGGGGCGGCTGCGCGGCGGTCTCGGCCAGACGCTTGAATTCGGTCACGTCCGCAATGAGGCTTTCGCGGTTTCAAAGATGTTCGACCGGATCGAGCATCCGGCACGCGGCCGGGACGGCGGTGGAAACGGCGGGAGGGGCGCGGCGCGGCTCGATGACGGAACCCGCCTGCGCGGCATGGGGCGCGAGATCGTGCCGCCGGGGAAAAGACTTGTCGTTGAAACGCCCGGCGGCGGCGGCATCGGCGATCCGGCGGATCGCGACCCGCAGGCTCTGGCGCGGGACATCCGTTCAGGATTCGTCAGCCGGAAGGCCGCGAAAACGCAATACCGCGCAAAATAGGCTGCTGTTGCAATAACACTCCAGCGAGGGGCGCTTTCGCGCGATTTTCCACCGCATAGAATGGTCGAAACAAATGTTCGTCGCCGCTTCGGCCATTGCGCCATGATGCATGCTAACGCCATGATCGGGTTAAGGTTTCTGCGGCATTGCGTAAACGCGTTCGGATGTCCTAGAGGCTGACGGACAAGATCTCAAAGAGCGCGGCAAGCGCGCAATCGGGAGTGAGACATGAGCAAGACCAAGGGCGAACACGGCCCGCTCAGCCTTTTTGTGCCCGAACCTGAATGTCGGCCAGGCGATCATCCAGACTTCAGTGAAATGCTGATCCCCAAGGCGGGCGAAGCGAGGAAACCTCCCGTCGATGTCGACCCGATGGAGATTCACGATCTCGCCTATTCCGTGATCCGCGTCCTGAACAAAAAACATGAGGCCGTCGGGCCGTGGGCGAATGAGCTATCCGACGAAGACTTGCTGGAAGGGCTTCGCCACATGATGACCCTGCGCGCCTTCGACGCGCGCATGTTCATGGCGCAGCGCCAGGGCAAAACGTCGTTTTACATGCAGGCGCTCGGCGAAGAGGCGGTCGCCTGCGCTTTCCGCAAGGCGATGCGCAAAGGGGATATGAACTTCCCGACCTATCGCCAGCAGGGTCTGCTCATCGCCGGCGGATATTCGATCCATAAGATGATGAACCAGATCTATTCAAACGAACTCGATCCGGTGAAGGGCCGTCAATTGCCGGTCATGTATTCGTCAAAGGAAGACGGCTACTTCACCATCTCGGGCAACCTGGCGACGCAGTTCATCCAGGCCGTCGGCTGGGCGATGGCGTCCGCGATCAAGGGCGACACGAAAATCGCCGCAGGCTGGATCGGGGAAGGGTCTACCGCAGAAAACGATTTCCACTCGGCGCTTGTGTTTGCGTCGACCTACAAGCCGCCGGTCGTACTCAATGTGGTCAACAATCAATGGGCGATTTCAACCTTTCAGGGAATCGCGCGCGGCAATGCGGCGACGTTCGCCTCGCGCGGGCTCGGCTTTGGCATTCCATCCTTGCGCGTCGACGGGAATGATTATCTCGCCGTCTATGCGGTCGCCCAATGGGCGATCGACCGCGCTCGCCGCAATCTCGGCCCGACGCTTATCGAGTTCGTCACCTATCGCGCCGGGGCGCACTCGACCTCGGACGATCCGACCGGCTACAGGCCGAAGGATGAATCGTCGACATGGCCTCTCGGCGATCCGATCGAGCGGTTGAAGCAGCACCTCATCTTGAGGGGCCAGTGGTCGGAAGAACGCCATACGCAGGCGAAAGCGGAAATCGAGAGTGAAATCCTGCAAGCGCAGAAAAAAGCTGAAGAACACGGAACGCTGCATAACGGGCCGCATGTTCCGTCAGGCACGATGTTCGAGGACGTCTACAAGGAGCCGCCGATCCACCTCATCCGGCAACGTCAGGAAGCGGGGCTCTAGAACATGACGCGCATGACAATGATTGAGGCGATCCGCAGCGCGATGGACGTCGCGATGGAGACGGATCCGAACGTCGTCGTTTTCGGCGAGGATGTCGGCTATTTCGGAGGCGTGTTTCGCTGCACGCACGGCCTGCAAAAGAAATTCGGAAGCCAGCGTTGCTTCGATGCGCCGATATCCGAAAGCGGCATTATCGGCGCTGCAATCGGCATGGCGGTTTACGGCCTGAGGCCGTGCGTCGAAATTCAGTTCGCGGATTATGTTTACCCTGGCTACGACCAGCTCGCGTCTGAGGCCGCCCGCATCCGTTATCGCTCGGCCGGCGACTTCACCGTGCCGATGACGGTGAGGATGCCGACGGGCGGCGGCATTTTCGGCGGCCAGACGCATAGCCAGAGCCCGGAGGCCCTGTTTGCGCATGTGTGCGGGTTGAAGACGGTCATCCCGTCCAATCCTTATGACGCCAAGGGGCTTCTGATCGCCTCGATTGAAGACGACGATCCCGTCATGTTTCTCGAACCCAAGCGGCTCTATAATGGTCCGTTCGACGGCCATCATGATCAGCCGGTGACGCCGTGGAAGAAACACGAGCTCGGCGAAGTGCCGGACGGGCATTACACGGTTCCGCTTGGCAAGGCCGCGATACGGCGGGAAGGAAACGACGTCACCGTGCTCGCTTACGGCACAATGGTTCATGTCGCGCTTGCGGCTGCGGAAGAGACGGGCGTTGACGCCGAGGTGATCGACCTGCGCACGATCCTGCCGCTCGACCTGGAGGCGATCGAAGCGTCCGTCAGGAAGACGGGCCGCTGCGTCATCGTCGTTGAGGCGACGAAAACCTGCGGCTTTTCGGCGGAGTTGATGGCTGTGGTGATGGAGGGCTGCTTTCACCATCTCGAAGCGCCGGTGATCCGAGTGACTGGCTGGGACACGCCCTATCCCCACGCGCATGAATGGGATTATTTTCCAGGGCCGCGGCGCGTCGGCGCGGCGCTGAAAAAAGTGATGGAGCACGGCTGATGGGCGTTCATGTCATCAAACTTCCCGATGTCGGCGAGGGCGTTGCGGAGGCCGAACTCGTCGAATGGATGGTGAAGCCAGGCGACAATGTGATGGAGGATCAGGTCCTCGCCGCCGTCATGACCGACAAGGCGACCGTCGAAATCCCGTCTCCCGTTATAGGCAAAGTGATCTGGGTCGGCGCGCAGGCGGGCGACACGGTCGCCGTCGGCTCGCCGATCGTGAGGCTCGAAGTCGACGGCGCAGGCAATGCGAAGGCCGACGAAGCCGCGCCCGAAATCGAATCCCCCAAAGCGGAGAAGAAAGCCGCGGCGCCGAAAGCCGAGGCAAAGCCTGCCGCAGCGCCGAAAGCGGAAGCGCCCAGAACCGCAGCGCCGAAACCCGCTGCGGCGAAGCCGGCGGCCGCGGCGGCCGGCGCGCCGCGCAAGGAGGGCGAAAAGCCGTTGGCCTCGCCGGCGGTGAGAAAGCGGGCGCTGGACGCCGGCGTTGATCTTCGCCGCGTATCCGGAACCGGCCCTGCGGGCCGCATCACGCACGAAGACCTCGACAGATATTTTGAATCCGGTTCGGCGGCGCCCGTCGCGCGGGGCCGGAGCGCCGATACAAGCGTCAAGGAGATTCCGGTCATCGGCCTGCGCCGGAAGATCGCCGAGAAAATGACGATCTCAAGGTCGCGGATCCCGGACATCGTCTATGTCGATGAAGTCGACGTCACGTCGCTTGAGGATTTGCGCGCGAAGCTCAACACGGAGAAAAAACCGGATCAGGCGAAACTGACGGTCCTGCCTTTCCTCATGCGCGCCATGGCGAAGGCGATCGCGGATCAGCCCCAGATCAATTCGCTCTTCGACGATGAAGGCGGCGTCGTTCGCCAGTATGGCGGCATCCACATCGGCGTCGCGGCGCAAACGGATTCAGGCCTTGTCGTGCCGGTCGTTCGCCATGTTGAGGCGCGCGGGCTCTGGGATTGTGCGGCGGAAGTCGCGCGTCTCGCCGAAGCCGCGAAGAAAGGAACGGCGACGCGCGAAGAGCTCTCGGGCTCGACAATCACCATCACGTCGCTCGGCGCGCTCGGCGGCATCGTCACGACCCCGGTCATCAATCATCCGGAAGTGGCGATCATCGGCGTCAACAAGATGCAGGTCCGTCCGCATTGGGACGGCCATGAGTTCGTTCCGCGCCGGATGATGAATCTCTCGTGCGCCTTTGACCATCGCATCATCGACGGCTGGAACGCAGCCGTCTTTGTTCAGCGGATCAAGACGCTGCTCGAAAACCCGGCGATGATATTCATTGAGGACTGAGAAATGACGGAACTCACCTGCAAAGTCCTCGTGATCGGCGGCGGGCCGGGCGGCTATGTCGCCGGGATAAGGGCGGGCCAACTCGGCCTCGACACGACCCTGGTCGATGCCGAGGCGCTTGGCGGGACGTGCCGCAATGTCGGGTGCATTCCGTCGAACGAGATAAT
>CALKYG010000139.1 GCA_938003575.1 uncultured Alphaproteobacteria bacterium | reverse complement strand
TTCAGTTCAACGCGTTAGGCGAATCGGGGCGATCAGGCGCCGGGGCCGCGACCGATGAGGATGAGAAAGACCAGCATCAGCACGATGGTGATCCCTTGCGCGACGACGCGCAGCCGCATCAGTTTGTTTGAGTGTTCTTTGGCGAATGTTCCGCCCTTGGCGAGCGAATAGATGCCGAGGCCGAGCACAATCAAGGTTGCGGCGAGGCCTATCGGAATGAGCAAGAAGACGAGTTTGTCCATGAACCGCTCCGTTTGCGCAACCTTACTACGGGAACCCGCCGCCGCGAGACCACAAATTCGCGATGCGGCGGATCGACGCCTGCTCGCGCCTATTCAGGCTTTGTCCATCCGTTGAGGATTTTCGAATGCCAGGCGGGAAGGCGCGGTTCCGGTTCGACAGGTGCGCCGGCGACGAGAATGACCTCCGGCTTTTCCTCGATTGAGGCGAGCGGGAAGGAGTTGAGGCTGGCGAGATAGGCGCGCAGATCAGCGTCAGCCGGCGCGTCGGCGCCGAGGCCTCCGTCTTCAGGTCTGGCCTCCGACGGCGGCTTCAACTCGTCGACGGTGAAATCCATGCGGACGTCATAGGTGCGTTCGGCCTGATACCGAAGCCACCGCTGCGCCTCGTACCATCGCGACTTAAGTTCGTCGTCAGTGCAGGTCGAAAGCTCCACGCCGCTCGCGCCCCAGCGGCGCTCCGCGCAGTGATAGGGATCGAAAGAAAGATCCCAGAGGCGGTCCTGCACATGGCCGATATTCATCCGTATACGACTGTCATCGGAGCGCCAATAGGTGAACGTGCAGGCGTCCTTTTCGACCTGGTACGCTTCCCAGAGATCACGCGGAAGATCGCCGCCCTCATAACGAACGTCGCTGTCGCCGCTGTTGAAGTGGTCGACAAGCTCCTTGACCGTGCGCTTGAGGTCGATGAACGCGACCTTGAGGCGGGCGTCGCGCGACGGCGTTGAATAGTTCTCCCAGTCGCCATAGGTGCCGAATATGTTCGGCGGCAGCCGATTGGGCGGCGTCCTTTTCGGGAAGCCTGCGGCGACCGCGCGTTCGACAGCGACCTTGCGGTCGCGCACCGCGCCGCAGATCGTCTGCATGCCGTAGCGCAGCTCCTCGACGGGATCGTAGACGAAATCCGGCGCTGCGAGGCTGCGGCGCACGAAATCGTAATAGTTGACCGATCGGCCATTGACGACGAAATCTCCGTAGCGCCAGTCGCCGGACGGATTGGGCCGGTTTCCGATGAACTGCTCCATTGAATAATGTTCAATGTCGGCGTTCCTCGCCCCGCGAATGCGCCCGCCCGCAAACGATCCGTCCGCGAGCTTTTTCGCCCCTTCAAGGCGGATCGGCCGCCATCCCTTAAGACCCGCGCCGAGCTCCGGTTTGGCGCGAAGGAAGTTCGCACCATAGGTCGTTCGCGTCACCGAACGGTCGGGATGCGAGGCGATGACGAGAATGCGGCCGTCGGCGAGAATGTCATAGACGATGCCGACATGGCCGTAGATGTCGTAGGCGAGAACGCCCGGGCGCACGGCGTCGCGGTCGATCTTTACGGGGTAGAAATCGTCAAAAAGCGCGCCCTCGCCGTTGTCGGGATGCGTCCTGAACATCGCCGTCGACACCTCGCCGCCGATGCGGCCGATATAAGCGGCGGCGGATACCGGCTTCTCGCCGACGGCGTCGCGCCGTGCGGCGACGACATTGCCGTTCGACGAGTAGCGCAAATCCTCGCGCGCGCCGTCGGCCGTGCGCATTGCGCTTTGATAGGAAAAGGGAAGGCCGTTCTTCCAGGCGAAGTAAGCGCGCAGCGTGTAAGCCATGTCGGCGCAATCGCCGAAGAATTCCGGGTCGGCGTCGATGTGATAGGGGTTGGCTGCGCCGGCGAGACAGGATTCGAGCGTCGTGCAGGTCGACCGGCCGATCGCCTGCACGAATTCCGAAAAGCGGTCTTCGTCGTCAGGACTCCAGCCGGTCTTGTAAATGCGCCAGGCGTCGCCCTTGTTCACGGCCTCCGCATAAGCCGCAGACGCAAAAACAAGCGCTGCAAGGCCTGCCCCTGCAACCCCCGCGCCCCGGACCGCTTTCCAAAAACTCATGGGTCTACGTTAACCCCTGATTAACCGGCGCGGTAGGGGATTGCTGGGTCGAATCGCCGTCGAATCGGCCGGTTTTCCGAGGCGGCGTTGCATTTTCGCCATTAACGACAAAACAGTTCGCCGGCGCCGGAATTCAAGTCTGGCGCCCGCGAAAGCGAATACCGACCTATTCAGGACGGGCAGCCAGGGAGCGGCTTTCATGGAAGCATTCGGACTATTTTCGATCGCGCTCGTCGCGCTCTCGATCTTCATTCTGTGGTCGACGGTCAAGATTGTGCCGCAGGGTTACCAGTTTACGGTCGAGCGCTTCGGGCGGTACGTGAAAACCATCAAGCCCGGCCTTCATCTGCTGACGCCGTTTGTCGACCGCATCGGCCGCCGGATGAATATGATGGAGCAGGTGCTCGATATTCCGCCTCAGGAGGTCATCACCCGCGACAATGCGACGGTCTCGACTGATGCGATCGCGTTCATTCAGATCATGGACGCCGCGATGGCCGCGTATGAAGTCACCAACCTCAACATCGCAATCGCAAACCTCTCTATGACCAACATCCGTACGGTGATCGGTTCGCTCGATCTCGACCAGGTGCTTTCCAATCGCGATGACATTAACGAGCGGCTGCTCCGCGTCATCGACGCGGCGACGCAGCCCTGGGGCGTCAAGGTGACGCGCGTTGAAATAAAGGACCTGTCGCCGCCCGCCGACATTACGGAGGCGATGGCGCGCCAGATGAAGGCCGAACGGTTGAAGCGTGCGGAAATCCTGACCGCCGAGGGCGAAAAGCAATCGGCGATCCTGCGTGCGGAGGGCGAAAAGCAGTCGGCGATCCTGCAGGCGGAAGGCCGTCGCGAAGCCGCGTTTCGCGACGCGGAAGCGCGCGAGCGCGAAGCCGAAGCCGAGGCCAAGGCGACGGCAATGGTCTCGGAGGCGATCGCGCGCGGCGACGTCAACGCCATCAATTATTTCGTTGCGCAGAAATACGTCGCGGCGTTTGAAAAGCTCGCACTTTCGTCGCAGCAGAAGACGGTTATTGTTCCGGCGGAAATGTCTGCTCTCGTCGGCACGATCGCCGGCGTCGGCGCGCTTGCGCAGGACGCAATCGACAAGACGCAGGGGCGCCGTTCTGGATCAGTTCCAAACGCTCAGTAAGCGGAGGGTAGGATGGTTGAATTCCTCGAAACGATGCCGTTCTGGCACTGGTTTGTTCTGGCCGCCGTTCTTCTCATTGTGGAGATCTCGACCGGCACGACCTATTTCCTCTGGCCCGCCGCCGCGGCGACCGTCGTCGGGTTCGCCGATCTTTGGCCGCTCGACGGAAACTGGCGATTGCAGCTGTTGATTTTCGCAGTCGTGACGGTGGCGCTCACGGTTTACGCAACGCCGAAGGTGAAACCGTGGCTGCACAAGAGCCAGAGGGATCATTTGACCCTCAATGAGCGAGGCGCGCAGAAAATCGGCAAACGCGTCAAGGTTGAAACGGCTTTTTCGTCCGGCGAAGGCCGCGTGCGTTTCGGTGATACGGTGTGGTCGGCGGAGAGCGAGAAGGGCGAGAACTTTGATGAGGGCGCGGAGGTTGAAATCGTCCGCGTCGACGGCGCAAAGCTCTATGTGAAGGCGGTCTGAGCGCGTCCGAGCCTTGCGCCTTTCTGATTGGAGACCGGATGACGGGCGGGCCTGAGAGCCGGGAAAAGCCCGTGCGCCCGCCGAAGATGATCCGTCCGGCAAGCCCATGCCGATGCGCCGGCTTCCTGCACGCCGGCCGCCGGTGATTTTGACTGCGTCCACGGCGCTTCGCTCATCCAGGGCAAATTCAGCATATATCCGCGGGCGCATGTCGCGCGCGGCCTTACGACGCTTGACAAGATACCAACCAGTCGGTATGGTAACTTGATGAAACCCAATGCGCGCACCAAAATTCTCGACGCCGCGTTCGGAGCGATCCGGGAGAAGGGGTACTCGGCGACTTCGGTTGATGATCTCTGCGCGAGGGCGGGCGTCACCAAGGGCGCCTTCTTCCACCATTTCAAATCGAAGGATGAGCTCGCGGTCGCCGCCGCCGACCGCTGGTCCGAGACGACGAGCGCTCTTTTTGCGTCTGCGCCCTACCACGATCGCCAGGATCCGCTTGCGCGCGTCCTTGACTATATCGAGTTCCGCAAGGAGCTCGTGCGCGGCGGGATTCCGGATTTCACCTGCCTTGTCGGCACAATTGTCCAGGAGGCCTATGGCGCTTCCGACGATATTCGCGACGCGTGCTGGCGTTCGATTTCAGGTCACGCGCGAACGCTTGAAGCCGACATCGCGGCGGCGATCGAGAAATATAACGTAAACGGAGTAACGCCGGAAAGCCTCGCGCTTTATATGCAGGCGACAATCCAGGGCGCGTTCATCCTCGCCAAGGCGAAGAACGATCCGGGCGTCGCCATCGACATGATCGGACATCTGAGGCGCTACATTGAACTTCTCTTCAAACCGCAGGGCGGGGGGCCCCGAAAAATATGATCGTTCATCACGCCGGCGCGAAAGCGCCGAAGGAACTGCTTGTCGATGCGACCATCGACGCGCCGCGCGCTGCGGTCTGGCGCTACTGGACGGAGCCGTCGCTGCTCAAGGAATGGTATTGCCCAAAACCCTGGCGGGTTGAAAGCGTCGACGCCGTCTATGAACCCGGCGGCCGGTTCAACAGCGTCTTCGCCGGCCCAAACGGCGAGCGTTTTGAAAATGTCGGCTGTCTGCTGGCGATCGAGGAAGGCCGGCGTCTTGTTTTCACCGACGGCTATCGCGAAGGGTGGGTTCCCGCGGACAAGCATTTCATGACCGGATTTGTCGAGTTTTCCGACGACGGCTCCGGCAGGACGCGCATGAGATGGGGCGCGCGCCACGCCAGCGACGAGGATGCGAATAAGCATCTCGACATGGGTTTTGTCGAAGGCTGGAAGGCGGCCGCTCTTCAGCTCGAAGAGCTGGCGAAAGCGCTCGGCTGAGAAATCGGAGGGACATGACGTGAAGACGTATCTGGCTGTTTTTACGGGCGACGCTTCGTCCAGAAGGAAATCGAGTTGGGACGATCTCGACCCGGCGAGGCGTGCGGCGCTGGAGGAAGAGGGCATGGCCGCATGGGGCCGGTGGATGGTGGAGAACGCAGGCGTTCTCGCCTATGACGGCGGCCCGCTCGGCAAGACCAAACGCGTTTCGAAGAAGGGCGTCGAAGACGTCTCCAATGCGATGGCGGGCTTTGTCGTGTTCAATGCGGCCTCGCACGAAGCAGCCGCGGGAAAATTCGAGAATCACCCGCATTTTGCGATCTTCCCGGGCGAGGCGGTCGAGATCATGGAGGTGTTGCCGATTCCGGGACAGCGGAAAGCCGCCAAATGACCGTGAAGCAACGCGTCTCAACCTGCCTGTGGTTCGACGACAATGGCGAGGAGGCCGCGAATTTTTACGTCTCGCTTTTTCCGAATTCGCGAATCGTCAGCGTAACGAGGTACGGTGAAGGCGGCATGATGCGCAACGGACTCGCCATGCTGACGCGGTTTGAACTCGGCGGCGTCGAATTCGCCGCGCTCAACGGCGGCCCGCATTTTAGATTGACAGAGGCCGCGTCGCTCGTGGCTCTTTGCGATACGCAGACGGAAATAGACAGGTTGTGGTCAGCGCTGCTGATGGATGGCGGCGTCGAAAGCCGGTGCGGGTGGCTGAGGGACCGTTTCGGACTCTCATGGCAGGTCATCCCCGCGATGATGAGCGACGTGATGGGCGCCGGCGATCCGGACCGGGCGGCGCGCGTGATGGCGGCGATCATGACAATGGTGAAAATCGATCTCGCAGCAATCGAGAAAGCTGCAAACCAATAAAGGAAAGAAGATGGCTTACGTAGATGGTTATGTGATCGCCGTGCCGACCGCCAACAAGGAGAAATATCGCGCGCTTGCGGAAGAGGCGGCGCCCTACTTCAAAAAGAACGGCGCGCTTCGTGTCGTCGAATGTTGGGGCGATGACGTGCCGGAAGGAAAACTCACCTCGTTTACGATGGCGGTCAAACGCGAAGACAATGAATCGATCGTCTTTTCCTGGATTGAGTGGCCGTCGAAAGAGGTGCGCGACGCAGGCATGGCGAAGGCGATGGATGAATTGATGAAGAACACGAAGATGACGCCCGATCAGGCTCCGTTTGACGGAAAGCGGATGATCTTCGGCGGGTTTCAATCGATCGTCGAGCGCTGACGCGCTTTCCACTCCCGTCGCGTCAATTCGAAATAGAGCGACTGGCGGGCGCCGCCGCCGGGAAGCTCGCTTTCGATCTCATCGACCAAACGGAATCCGATCCGCTCCAGGAGCCTCCGGGTACGGATATTATCGAGCGCCGCCGTCTCGCAGATGAGGTCTACGCCAATGACTGCAAAAAGCCAGTCGAAGGCCGCCGCGGCGCCGGCGCTCCCGACGCCCTCATTCTGCAAATCGGGCCGGATTGCGCCGCCAAGCTCGGCGGCGGCGAATTCCGGCCAGAACTGAATGTCATGGTAGGCGCAAACGCCGCCTGCTTTGTCGAATTCGAGGATAAGCAGGCCTTCGCCGCGCGCCTTCTCGTCGAGATGGGTTTCGATGAATGCGCGCGCCGCTTCAAGCGTCGGAGGTTTCGGCAGCGTGTAGATCGGCCCGGATACGCGCGGGTCGCAGATGAGCGCGTGAAAGGCCGGCGCGTCCTCGCTCGTCGCGATTCGCCTGAGGCTGCCTTGCGGAAAACTCACGGCCCGCACCGCGCGGCGGATCGCATCCTCCTTGCCGGCGCTCGCCTGGATGCGGGTTAGGGGAATCTTCGTCATCGCCCGCATGCTATCGCGTCGGGTCCCCGCCCGTCAGCAACTGACGTCAGTAATGGAACCGGTGAATGTCGCTGCGGACAATCGAACGGCCGATCGGCCAGAGCGCGAAGCCCGCGAGCTTGAAATGCGCCCAGGCGAAGGGAAGGCCGATGATTGTGATCCCAAGCGCGATCGCGGCGATGATGTGGCCGAGCGCCAGCCACCAGCCGGCGAGCGCGAACCAGATGATGTTGCCGAGAAAGCCGATCGGGCCGGTGCCGATGTCTTCACCGTAATATCGGTCGCGGGCGACAGCGCGCACGCCGAACGGCCAGAGCGTGTAGACGCCGTTGTCGAACGCCGCCCGGGCGAAGGGAATGCCGACAATGGTCACGATCATGATAAGCGAGGCGGCGAACCAGCCAAGCGCCGCGACCGCGCCTCCGGCGACCAGCCATAAGATGTTCAAAACGAAAGACAGCGGGTCGATGGCGTCATTTTCCAAAATCGGGTGGTCGCGCAACATGGATTGATCTCCTTCGGCGCAGATATGGGGACGCCCCCGGCGGATTTCACGCCCTTTGTCGCGCCGTCCGCTCCGCCGGTCGCGAAATCATCCGGCGCGGCAAAACTCGGCGCGTTTCTCAGGCGATCGGATAATTTCGTTGACATAGTAGACGATCATGCTCCGCGCCATGTCCGTCTGATCTTCGGCGATAAACGGGGCCGCGTCGACAAGCCACCCGTCCGCGCAGCCCGCCCCGTCTTTTTCCGCGGCGCAAGCGAGCAGGTTATCGAAGGCCGTTCGCCATGTCTGGTATTCAGAACGATTGAGCAATGCGCCATGCCCTGCTGCGACCCGTTCAAACGGCTTCGTTTCGACGGCGTCGAGAGCCGCGCTCCAGCCCGACGGGCACGCAGTGTCGAAGAACGGCGCGGGCGCTGTCACAAGATCGCCGACGATCGCGGTCTTCGTCGCCGGATCCCAGATCCAGATGTCCGCCTGCGTGACTGCGTGATCGGTGATGGAAAGTTCAAGCTCTCGGCCGTCGACCGCAATCTTCGTCGGTCCCGTGACTTCGATGTCCGCCAGAAGCGCCGCCGGCTGCCTGATCGTTTTGATTCCCCGCTCGAGTTCCGCGCGATCGGCCGCTGAGAGATCCGGCATGGTTGCGAGCATTTCCTCGCCCTTTGCGGCGCCGAGCGCCAGAAATCCCGGAAGCGCGCTCTCAATGGCGTTGGTGGCGTAGACCTTGGCTTCAGGAAACGCCGCCTTGATGTCGGTGTTGCCGGTCGTATGGTCGAGGTGCCAATGCGTATTGACGATGGCCGTTATCGGCGCCCCGCGTTCTTTCGCGTAGTCGAGGATCAGCGCAGAGTGACCCGGATGGCGCCCGGTGTCGATGACGACTAGGCCGCCCGGCGCATCGTAAATCATGGTGTTGCCGTCAGGACCCCGGCCTCTCGAAAACCCGCCCTCGATAAAATGGAAATCCTTGATCGGCTGGGCGGCGGTTTTTACGGCGGCGGGATTGTCGCCCGGCGCACACGCTGCGGCGAGAATGAGGATGCCCGAAGCGCATTTCGAGAAGCTCATGAAGAAAATCTCCCTCGGTTCGACCATATGACCCCAGTCGACCGATCAGGCCTCGACTGTTGCGCTGAACCGTTGGATTGCCGCGCCGAGCCGATTTTTGGTCGCCGATCCGCCGCAAGCCCGCCGCGATTTGCGGCAAGGCTCATCGACATGTCGCGCCTGTTCGCCGCCCTTGCGCTCGCCGTCTCGCCGGCATCCGCCGAACCTGGCGACTTCGGCGCGCGCCTTTCGTCTGCGGCGATCGAGCGCACAATGCACCATGTCGTTTATGATCCGTCCTACAGGCGGATTCCCTATCCGATGGGCGATGTCGCGAAAGACCGCGGTGTTTGCGCCGATGTCGTCATTCGATCCTTGCGCGCGGAAAACATCGACCTGCAACAGCTCGTGCATGAAGACATGAAATCGGACTTCGCCGCATACCCCCAATTGTGGGGACTGTCGCGGCCGGACCCGAATATCGATCACCGGCGGGTGCCCAATCTCGAGACTTACATGACGCGCAGGGGGTGGCGGCTGAGCCCAAGTCTTAGCCCGAAAGATTACCGGCCGGGCGACATTGTCGCCTGGAACCTCCGGGGCGACGCGGGTTTTCTGCCGCATGTCGGCATCGTGACGGATCGCACCGGCCCCTCGGGATGGCCGATGGTCGTCCACAACATCGGCGCCGGGCCGAAACTTGAAGACGTGCTGTTCTCATGGCCGATGACAGGCCGCTACCGGCCTGAAATCGGCGCAACCGCGCGGCCCTGATCTCGCTTCGACGCGGACCGGGGTCTATGATGCGCTAAAATCCTGGGAGCGCGCATGAAAAAGGTTCCGCTTGGAAACTCCGGCCTTTCCGTTTCGCGAATGGGCTTTGGCTGCATGGGCCTTGCCGAATTCTACGGCGAAGCCCTGTCGGCAGGCGACGCCGAGAAGATGCTCGAAGCAGCGTTCGACCGTGGGATCAATTTCTTCGACACGGCGGACATGTACGGATCCGGGCGCAACGAGGAACAATTGTCCGGTTTCTTGAAGCGGCGGCGCAAGGATGTCGTGCTTGCGACCAAGTTCGCCATCAAGCGAAACGCCGACGGCGGCATCGCCGGACTTTCGAACGATCCCGCCTACATCAGACAGGCGTGTGATGAGTCGCTGAAACGGCTGGGCGTCGATCAGATAGATCTTTATTACATGCACCGGCGCGATGCGTCTGTACCGATTGAAGAGTCTGTCGGCGCAATGGCGGACCTTGTGAAGGCGGGAAAAGTGCGGGCGCTTGGTCTTTCAGAGGTCGGCGCCGCAACGCTCGAGAAAGCGATCCGAACCCACCCGATAGCGGCGTTGCAGTCCGAATACTCGATTGTGACCCGCGAGATGGAGCAGGACATGATCCCGCTCTGCCGCAGGATGGGCGTCGCCTTTGTCGCCTATTCGCCGCTTGGGCGAGGCTTGCTCACCGGAGCGTTTCGCAGCGGCGCCGACTTTGGCGCGGGTGATTACCGATTGACGATGAATCCGCGCTTCGCCGGCGGCGCTCTCGAAAAGAACTTGGCGCTCGTCGACAGGATCGCTGAAATCGCCAGGGCGAAAGGCGCGACGCCGGGGCAGATTGCGCTCGCCTGGGTGATGGCGAAGGGCGATGATATCGTGCCTATCCCCGGGACGAAAAAGGTCTCAAGGCTTGAAGAGAATGTCGGCGCGCTGCGTGTATCGCTGTCGGCCGAAGATATCGCCGCAATCGAACGCGCGGCCCCGCCGGACGAAGTCGCAGGCGATCGCTATCCGCCGATGGCGGCGGCGACCCTCAATCAATAAATCCCAGCCGGCGTCGCACATCCCGCGCCTCAACGCCGCTTTCGCGCAGTGTGCGCAACGTCGCTGCATTATCGCGCTTGGCGAGACGTCGGCCAAAGCTGTCGTTGATGAGCCGGTGATGCCGATAAACGGGCGTCGGATAGTCGAGAAGCGCTTGCAGCAAAACGTGTAGGTGCGCCGCCGCGCGCAAATCCTCTCCGCGAATGACATGTGTGACGCCTTGCAATGCGTCATCATGAACCGACGCAAGGTGATAGCTTGTCCCGGCGTCTTTTCGCGCGATCACGGCGTCCCCGAACAGGTCCGGCGAGGCGGGAATGCGCCGTTGGGCGCTCCCGTCAATATCCTCTTCTGTGAATGACAGTCTTGCATAGCGGTCGCCAAGGCGGTCCTTCGCCGCCGTGATTGACAGGCGCCACGCAAACGGCGCTCCGGACTGAAGCGCCTTGCATTCGTCTTCAGGCGGAAGCGGCGCGCCGACGAAAGCCGGTCCGTCGGCGCCGTCCGGCGTCATGTGGGGCGCACGCGCAATTTCATCGAGAATCTCCCTTCGCGTCTTAAAGCAGCGATAAACGACGCCGAGATCGTTCAATCTCGCGAGTGCGGCGCTGTATGCTCCGAAATGTTCAGACTGGCGCCTCACGGGACCGTCCCAGGCGACCCCGATCCATGCGAGGTCCTCGAGAATCGCGTGTTCAAACGCGCGCCGGCACCGCCCCTGGTCGATGTCTTCGATCCTGAGGGCCAGTCGTCCGTTCGCCTCCCTCGCCGCCTTGAAGGCGGTGAGGGCCGAGAAGGCGTGGCCGAGATGAAGGCGGCCGGTCGGCGACGGCGCGAATCTGGTGACGAATTCCGGCATGGTTGTCGCCGCACCACTAGCATGCGGAAAGGCGGCTCTCCACAATGCTTTTCCGCGGCGCGCAGAGCAATGTATAGTGCGTCTGACGGAGGCGGGGCATGGCGAGCGACACACCGGACATTGATCCCGGCGAAGGCGGCGAAATTGCGCCTGCGCCGGAAGGTGCGATAGGCGCGGCATTAGCGACGGGCGCCGCGCTGGCGTGCCTTTCCTGCGCAGCCGCGATTACGGGCCCTTACTGTTCGAATTGCGGTCAGCGCAACGACGACATGCGCCGCTCGTCTTTTGTCCTGCTGCGCGATTTTCTGAAAGACACGTTCGCCTTCGATTCGCGAATGTGGCGGACGCTCGGGCTCATGGCGGCCGCGCCGGGAACCGTGCCGAATAATTACAGCCACGGAAAGAGATCCAGATACACACCGCCCGTTCGAATGTTTCTTTTCGTCAGTTTTCTTTTTTTTCTGATTCTCGGCCTAACGCACACGATGTTCGTCGCTATTGAGGTCACGCCGAAAACACCGGAAGAAGTCGCCGCCGAAAAACGGGCTTACGAAGAGCGCCTTTCGAACTCATCGCCGGCGGTTCGTGAAGTTATCGAGAATGCCCGCGCCGCCGATTCTCTTGTGACCGTCGATAGCGAAGACGTGAACTGCGACATCAATGTCAAAACAAGGTTTTTCGTTCGCCCACAAGATATTGTCGTCGACCTGGAGAGCTGGCGCGAATGTTCTCAAAGCCTTGAGACAGCCGCCAGAATTGAGATCGATGAAGGCGGCGCCGGCGCCGCGGGAGGCGCCGCCCCCGGCGGCGTGACGACTGATGATGTCGAACGTGGATTCACGCGCGTCATGGCGGGCCTCAACCAGCTTGTCGCGAACCCGTCTTCGTTTAACGCTGAAATCAATACATGGCTCCCTCGCGTGATGTTTTTCATGGCCCCGATTCTCGCAATGCTTCTGGGAATCTTCATCCGCGGAAAGGACGCCCTTCTTTTCGATCATCTGGTGCTGTCGCTTTATTCTCACGCCGCCGCCTTCGCGATCATCGGGGCCGCAATCATCCTTGCGCAAATCGGCGTTCCCAACACCTTCCCGGTCGCAATGGCCGCCTTGCTCGCTTATTTCGTCCTCGCCCTGAAGCGATCCTATGGCCGGGGGTGGATCAAGACCGTCTATTCGACGCTATTT
Source organism: uncultured Alphaproteobacteria bacterium (assembly GCA_938003575.1). Lineage (GTDB taxonomy): Bacteria > Pseudomonadota > Alphaproteobacteria > Caulobacterales > Parvularculaceae > Amphiplicatus. The sequence goes on along the minus strand of CALKYG010000139.1, from coordinate 2,357 downwards.
GTCGGTCTTCTCTATGTAATCATTCTGGTTTCGGTCGTCGGCTCAATCATCGCCAATCAGGTATGGCGGGCGGCGGCGTAACTCTGTGAATTTGACGGAGCCGGTCGGCGCTTTCGCGCCGCCGCGCCATGTATTCGCCCGGGCGCCTCAGGCGATACGCATCAATATGACGCCGGCGAGGATCGTCGCCGCCGACGCGATGCGCCACCACGACGCTTTTTCCTTCAGGAACACAACGGAAATGGCGAGCGCGAAAAGTATGCTCGACTCGCGGAGCGCTGCGACCGCGCCGATAGGGGCTTCAGTCATCGCCCAGATGATGATCCAATAAGCGCCGAGCGACAGGAGCGCGGTCACAACGCCGAAGGGAAGCTCGCGCATCGCCGCGACGACGCGCCCGCGCCTCACGCTCGCATAGACGGCGCCGATGGCGAACCCGTCAAAGACAAACATCCACACGACATAGGCGGCGGCGGACTGGGCGCTGCGCGCGCCGACCGCGTCGACGATCGTATAGCCGGTGATGAAGAGCGAAGTGCCGAGCGCCCAGAAGACCGCGCTCGCGTCGAGTGCGCGAACCCTTCCGCCCTTGAACGACATCAGCGCGATGCCGGCGCACAGAACGATGACGCCGACCCACAGGAACGGACCAAGCGTCTCGCCCAGTAACAACAGCGCAATGAGCGATGACAGAAGCGGCGCGCTCCCTCGCGCCAGCGGATAGACTTGGCCGAGATCGCCGGCTGTGTAGGCGCGAATGAGAAAGAGTTTGTAGCCGGTGTGCAGCGCTGCGGACGCGGCGATCCATCCCCAAATCGCTTTTTCGGGAAGGCCGACAAAGGGAATGAGCGCGAGCGAGATCAGCCCCTGCGCGACGCCAAGCGTCGATATCGAAAAGAACCGGTCTCCGCGATCCTTGATGATCGCATTCCACGCCGCGTGCATCAGGGCGGCCAGAAGGACGGCAAGAAAAACAGCGTTCGACAAGGGGCGCCTGTTATGGAGCGTCGCCAGCCATGACGGCGCGCTGCGCGGCGGCGCTGCGGATCATCAGGCGAGCAAGATCGGCGGCGGCGTAGGGGGTTTCTCCGGTCAGCCAGAGCCTGATGAATCCGAGCTGCATGTCGGCAAGGTGCGCCGAAGATTTTTGCGTCGCTCCCGGAAGGCGCGCTGCGACGAGATCGGCGAGGGCGCGCGCGATCCGCGGCGCCATCGGCCCGGTCAGCATGTCGACGGCGCCGCGCCTGTAGTCGCGAAGGTGATCGAGAATTCGGATGAGATTTTCTTCAACGCCCTTGTCTCTTCCATCGCTCGCCGCGGCGTCCGCAATGTACCCCAGAGGCGCCCGGAACGATTCGATCAGCACGGCGTCGCGGCCGTCAAAATGTTCGTAGAAGGTCGACCGCGCGACGCCCGCTTCTTTGAGTACGTCGGCGACAGGCGGACGCGGTTCCCGCCTTGCGAGGACAAGCCGGGTGAAAGCATCGACTATGTTCGATCGCGCGCTGTTGGCTTTCCCGGTCACGGCCCGCTCCGACTGAGGCCGAACTTCTGTCGGCAAAAGTCCGTACCGCACAGCCGCCCGGCGATCTAGCCTTCCCGAAGGACACAATCGCGAAAAGGCTCTTCATGACCGTCAATTCGATCCCGCGACAGCCGACCGACCGTCTCGCCGGGGCGATGCTCGCCGCGGCTTGCGTCCTCAGCGTCGTCGTGATGGCGCACCATCCGACGAGCGCCGGATCGGCGTCGCTGGCCAATCATGTTCACGGCGCCCTGATGATCGCGTTGCTGATTGCATTCGCCGGCTTTTCGCGGTTCTCGGCGCGGCTTGGGCTGCGGCGCTTTCCGGTTCTCGCAGGCCTCGTCTTTTACGGCTCGGCGTCCGTCGGCAATCTCCTCGCCGCGACGGTCAACGGTTTCGCCGTTCCTGCGCTCGCTGCGCGAGAGCCGGCGATTTCACAAGACGTCTTACGTTTCGCATGGGAGCTCAATCAGGCGCTCGCTTACGCCGCTGTCTATGCGACGTCGCTTGCTTACGTTCTCTGGGGCGCCGAGCTCTTTGCGCGAAAGCAACGCCTTGCCGGGATCGTCGGCCTTGCAGCCGGCGCCGTTCCAGCCGCCCTGCTTGCGGCGGGAGCGCTCGACATGCATGTCGCGGGCGCGTTTGTAGTGTATGCCGCGCAGGCGGCATTCGGGATCGTTATCGGCCTTCTGATGGTGGTCTCCGCCGGTCTGGATCAGCAGCCGTCAGCACATCATTAACCAATTCTACAGGCGCACACGCCATTTTCTCCGGAATGAATTTCGGAGCATGGCATGATCGCCGATAATCCAGCGCCGCAACGCCGGGCGCC
>CALKYG010000138.1 GCA_938003575.1 uncultured Alphaproteobacteria bacterium | reverse complement strand
CTGCATCCGACCATCTACGAGATCGGCGGCGACAAGGCGGGCGTTTTCGCCTCGGTCTTCTGGGGAATCGCCGGCTTTCTCGTCGGGGTCGTCATCGCCGCCCAGCTCGCCTTTCCGAACCTCTTTTATTTTCCCGATCTCGGCTGGACGAATTTCGGCCGTCTGCGCCCGCTGCACACCTCGGCCGTCATTTTCGCGTTCGGCGGGAATGTGCTGATCGCGACCTCGTTCTATGTGGCGCAGCGCACCTGCCGCACGCGCCTGTTCGGCGGCCTTTCGCCCTGGTTCGTCTTCTGGGGCTACAATCTGTTCATCGTCATCGCGGCGACGGGCTATCTCATGGGCGTCACGCAATCGAAGGAATACGCGGAACCCGAATGGTACGCCGATCTCTGGCTGACGATCGTCTGGGTCGTCTATCTCGTCGTTTTCCTCGGCACGCTCCTGAAGCGGAAAGAGCCGCACATCTACGTCGCAAACTGGTTCTATCTGGCGTTCATCGTCACGATCGCCCTTCTGCACATCGTGAACAATCTCGCCGTGCCGGTGTCGCTGCTCGGCACGAAGAGTTATTCGCTCTTTCCGGGCGTGCAGGATGCGCTGACGCAGTGGTGGTACGGCCATAACGCCGTCGGATTCTTCCTGACCGCCGGCTTTCTCGGGATCATGTACTATTTCATCCCGAAACGCGCGGAGCGGCCTGTCTATTCCTATCGCCTTTCCATCATCCACTTCTGGGCGCTGATTTTCATCTATATCTGGGCGGGTCCGCACCATCTTCACTACACGGCGCTGCCGGAATGGGCGCAGACGCTCGGCATGACGTTCTCAATCATGCTCTGGATGCCGTCCTGGGGCGGCATGATCAACGGCCTGATGACGCTTTCGGGCGCATGGGACAAGCTGCGGACGGATCCGGTGCTGCGCATGCTCGTCGTTTCCGTCGCTTTCTACGGCATGTCGACCTTTGAAGGCCCGCTGATGTCGATCCGGGCGGTCAACTCGCTCTCGCACTACACCGACTGGACGATCGGCCACGTGCATTCCGGCGCGCTCGGCTGGGTCGGCTACGTATCGTTCGGCGCGCTTTACTGCCTTGTTCCCTGGCTCTGGAAGCGCAAGCAGCTTTATTCAAACCAGCTCGTCGAATGGCACTTCTGGATCTCGACCATCGGCATTCTCCTCTACATCACGTCCATGTGGGTGTCAGGCATCATGCAGGGGCTGATGTGGCGCGCCTATAACGAATTCGGTTTCCTTGAATATTCATTCGTGGAGACCGTTGAGGCGATGCATCCCTATTACATCATCCGGATGACGGGCGGCCTGCTCTTCCTCATCGGCTCGCTCATCATGGCCTACAATCTCTGGCGCACGGCGAAAGGCGACGTGCGGGTGCGCGAATTCGCCGCCTCGCCCGCTCTGGCGCCGGCTGAATAGGGGATACTGAAATGCTCGACCGTCACAAGTTTCTCGAAAAGAACGGCCTTATCCTGACCGTCGCCATCCTCATCGTCGTCTCGATAGGCGGCCTCGTTGAGATCGCGCCGCTTTTCTATCTCGAATCGACGATTGAACGGGTCGCCGGCGTCAGGCCCTATTCGCCGCTCGAGCTTGCGGGGCGCAATATCTACATCCGCGAAGGGTGCTATGTGTGCCACAGCCAGCAAGTCCGTCCGCTGCGCGACGAGGTGGAGCGTTACGGCCATTACTCGCTGGCGGCGGAAAGCATGTACGATCATCCGTTCCAATGGGGATCGAAACGCTCAGGACCCGATCTTGCGCGGGTCGGCGGCAAATACTCTGACGCCTGGCATGTCCAGCACATGATTGATCCGCGCTCGCTGGTTCCGGAATCGATCATGCCTCCTTACAAATTCCTTGCGGCGAAGGTCATCAATCCCGAAGACGCGGAAGGCTGGCTGCGCGCAAACCGGCTTGTCGGCGTTCCCTATACCGACGAGATGATCGAAAAGGCGGCGAGCGATCTTGCAACGCAGATCGATCCTTTCGCCGCGGACTTCGACGGATTCATGGCCCGCTACCCCAAGGCGCAGGTTCGCGATTTCGACGGCAATCCGAAAGAGATCACGGAGATGGACGCTTTGGTCGCCTATCTGCAGGTCCTCGGCGCCATGGTCGATTTCAGCACATACGAACCCGAAGAAAACTACAGGTAGTCGCCGATGTACGAAACTCTCTCCCGCTTTGCGCAGACCTGGGGACTCGTTCTCTTCGTCGTCGCGTTCGTGCTGGTGCTGATTTACGCGCTCGCGCCCCGCAACAAGTCGAAATTCGACGAGGCCGGGCGCATTCCGCTCAATGAAGGGGACGAATGACATGGCGGACAAGGAAATTGACGCCGCTACCGGCGTTGAGACGACGGGACACGCCTGGGACGGGATCAAGGAACTCAACAATCCGCTCCCGCGCTGGTGGGTCATCCTGTTCTGGATCTCGATCATCTGGTCCGTCGTCTATTGGGTGTTCATGCCGTCCTGGCCGGGCGTCACCGGATATCTGAAGGGAGTTCGCAATCATTCCGAGCGCGCCAATGTCGATGCGGCGGTCTCTGCGATCAAAGCGTCAAGAGGCGATCAGCTCAAACGTCTGCTCGGCGCTGAATCCGTCGAAGCGATCGAGACGGACCCCGACCTCCTCCAATACGCGATGACCGCCGGCGAGTCGCTCTTCGGCGACAATTGCGCGACCTGCCACGGCGCCGGCGGACAGGGAAACGACGGCTATCCCGCGCTCGTCGACGATGACTGGATCTGGGGCGGCAAGCTATCCGACATCCAGACGACGATCCGTCACGGCATTCGATCGACCGACCCGAACACCCGTTTCAACCAGATGCTCGCCTATGGACAGGGCGGGCTGCTTCCCGCCGACCAGATCAGCGATCTCGTCGAACATGTCGTCCGGATTTCCGGGCGAGAGGCGAATGCGGCCGCCGCCGCGCGCGGCGCCGTCCTGTTCGAACAGCAATGCGCGTCGTGTCACGGGCCGGACGGCAAGGGCCAGCAGGCGCTCGGCGCGCCCAATCTCACCGACGGCATCTGGCTTTACGGCGGCGACCGGCAGAATATTCAGCGATCGCTGTATTTCGGCCGCGGCGGCGTCATGCCGGCATGGACGGACCGGCTCTCCGAGGAGGAAATCGCTGCGATCGCTGTCTATGTTCATTCCCTTGGCGGCGGCGAGTAAGGCTCGCCGGCCCGTCGAAAGGCGGCGTTGTGTTACTGAATATCGACCATCGAAAATCGCCCTCCGCGGGAGAGTCTGTTGAACGGCTCGACGTCGCCGCTGTGAACAGCGCGGCGGCGCGCGCCCTGTACAAGGCGCGCGAGCCGATTTTCCCGAAACTGGTTCACGGGAAATTCCGGTCGCTCAAAT
>CALKYG010000137.1 GCA_938003575.1 uncultured Alphaproteobacteria bacterium | reverse complement strand
CCCTCGCCTATCTGCACCGCATGGCGCGCTTTGAAGAGATAGTCGCGGATTTCTCGTTTCTCGACGACTGGGACGACCGATACAAATATCTCATTGACCTTGGCCGTTCGCTTGCGCCCTATCCGGACGAAAAGCGCGACGACGCGCACAAGGTCAAAGGCTGCGCGAGTCAGGTCTGGCTCGACATTGCGCAGCGGGACGGAAAGCTCTTTTTCGCCGGCGATTCCGATGCGCATATCGTCAAGGGGCTCGTCGCGCTCCTGATCGCGCTCTATTCCGGGAAATCGCCGTCGGAGATATTGGAGATCGACGCCGACAAATCGCTCGCGCCGCTCGACCTCAAGGCGCACCTGACGCCGCAGCGCTCCAACGGCGTCGCGTCTATGATCGCGCGGATAAGGGCCGCCGCCGCGAGCTGAACCGCCCCGCTCGGCGTTTTCGCCGGTCATCCCCCCAATCGAACACCCTTGCGTTCAAAATGACCCGCCGAAGGCGATTGCTCGATCATCGCCCGGACGCGGCGGCGAAGATCGCGCTCCAGATGATCGATCTGACGGTCGAAGATCGGACATTCCCGCCGGTCTTCGATTGCATGGCAGGCGTGCGAGACCGTCGTTCGATCGCGCCCGAATTCAGCCGCCACGTCGCGCAGAGACATGTCGCCGACGACATGACAGAGATACATCGCGAGCTGCCGCGCAAATGCGACGGATGCGTTCCTTTTCAAGGCCGCGACGTCGGCGCATTCGACGCCGCAGGCCGTCGCCGCAATATTCAGCGCCGATTCGACGAACTGCCTTCGATAGAACTTGTTCAGGCCCCCGCGCCAGTCGATTTTCGTCATCCTCTTCCGCTCCCCTCGACCTTCCCGGCCGATCACCTGGACGCAAGTCTAAAACTTGAATCGAAGTGTAGGATAACTTTCTGCGAGCAGGTTAGGATTGCGTTAGGAATTAGGGTTAAGCCGCGAACGCGATAATGAGCGCAAGCCCGAGAATCACCGCCGTCGCCAGCGCCATGAACCCCGTCGGCCAGCTGCGGGCGAGAGCGCCCTCCGGTCCGTGTACGGCGTAGATGCGGTCCATGATTTCTTGCGTTCTCGTTGAGAAGAGCCTCCAGGCCAGGCGCCAGACGGCCCGAACGGCGGCCACCGCCCAACCGAGAAGGCCGCGGCCCGGAACGCGATAGAACCAGTCCGTATCAAGATTGGTCGAGGGGACCTCCGCCGGATACCATTTCAGAAGAATCAGCGCGGCGAACGCCAGCACGGCCCAGAGCAGCAATTGAAGCTGCTCGATGACGTGATAGGGCGCATAGGGATGATAGTCCGCTACGGCCTCAGGATACGGCATCAGGGCGTAGAGCGGTTCGGGGCGCACGCCGATCGCGATGCAGAGGAAAGCTGAAATTCCCATGGCGAGCAGCATTTCGGGCGGCGCCTCCTTCGGGCCCTTGCCGCTGTCATGCGCAAAGAATGTGAAATAGGGGATCTTTATGCCTGCGTGCTCGAGAACGCCCGCTGAGGCGAACAGGAGAACGAGCCAGATCAGGAAATGGTTCGCCTCTCCCGCCGCGTCGATGATGAGCCCCTTTGTCACAAACCCGGCAAAACCCGGAAAGGCGGAAATCGACATCGCGCCGACAATGGCGAAGGCCATCGTGAGAGGCATAGTCCTGTAAAGGCCGCCAAGTTCCGTCGCCTTTGACGTGCCGGTCCGGTAGACGGCGGCGCCGACCGCCATGAAGAGCAGACTCTCGAAGATGATGTTGGTGAAGGCGTAGCCGACAGCGCCGTTGATCGAGGCCGCCGTGCCGAACCCGACGCCGACCACCATGAAGCCGACCTGGTTGTTGATCGAATAGCAAAGCACTTTCTTGAGATCGTTCTCGATCAGCGCGAAAAAGATCGGGAAGATCGTCATCACGGCGCCAATCAAGATGAGTTCAGGTTCGCCCGGGAAAGCGCGGGCGATCGAAGCGACGGCGAGCTTCGTGGTAAAGACGGAAAGAACAATTGTGCCGGAGAATGACGCCTTCGGGTAAGCATCCTGGACCCAATTGTGGAGGAGCGGAAACGCCGCCTTGATGCCGAAAGCGGTCAGCATGACGAGACCGGACGCCTTCATCGCGCCTTGCGCGTCGCGAAGCCCGATCTCGCCGAAGGCGAAAGAGCCTGTCTCGCGATAGACGAGCACGACGCCGGCAAGCAGCAGGACGCCTGAAAGCACCTGAATCGTCAGGTAACGCATGCCGGCGACAAAAGTCGCGCGCGTTCCCGGCGCCCACACCAGGAAGACAGATGTAATCGCCGCAATCTCCCACCACACGAAAAGCGTGATGAGATCGCCCGCCAGCACGCCGCCGAGCGCCGCTGCGGGATAGGCGAGCGAAGCGAAATCCTGCGCCCGGTCGCGGCTGCGCCAGGCGTAGAGCAGATTAAGGGCCGTCGCGATATGGAAAACCACCGCGAAAATCCGCGACAGGGGATCGATACGCAGCATCGTCACCGGCTCTCCGAAGATCGAGAGCGCGCCGAACTCGCCCAGTCCCAGCCGATTGAGCTGAAAAGCGCTCATCGCGACGAAAATCATCATCAGCGGCCGGCGGATCGCGGCGAATCCGTTGGGAATGAGCGCGCCGAGAACGGCGCCGACGGTCATGATGACCGCCGGATTCACGGCGAGCGCGGTGATGAAGCTACTCGCGCTCGTCATAATAATCCTCCTTGCGTCCGACGAGCTTTCTCAGATGCTGACCGGCAAGCACGATGAAGGAAAAGGCGACGAAACCATAGACGGCGAAGAACGCGCCCATGTGCTCGACGCTGAAATGCGGGTGCTCCTTCTGAAACTGCGGCAGAAATCCGGCGATCGCCGCGGCGAGCGCAGCGACGGCGAGAACGCCGAGAAACGCGTTGCGAAACGCTTTCGTATCGGCCCAGCCGGGCTTTTGTTCGCCATCAGGGTGTTCGGCCATCAGCGCGCCTCCGCGATCGGGGCCAGATACGCGTACAGCGGATCGGCGAAGATAAAGAGCAAAAGCGCGAAAAGCGCCGTAATCAAAGGCGGAATGACGCAGAGCGCCGGCGCTTCTTCGATGTTCCGCCAGTCGATCGCGGGGGCTCCCGAGCCTTGCGGCTTTGCGCCCGCTTCCGCAGGCTCAAGGTAGAACGCCTGAACCGGGATCGAGAGGAGGTAGACGACATTCAGCAGCGACGAAACGATGAGCACGCCGATGATCGCCAACTGCCCCGCATCGGCGGCGCCGAGCATGAGCAGGAACTTCGGCCATGAGCCCCCCATCGGCGGCAGGCCGACGATCGACATCGCGCCAATGAAGAACGCGATGAAGGTGAACGGCATCTTGCGTCCGAGCCCGCGAACCTCCGATACGAGCGTCTTGTGCGCGCCGACATAAATGGCGCCCGCGCACATGAAGAGCGTCATCTTGCCGGCGGCGTGCGCGGCGATCTGCATCGCGCCGCCCATGACGCCCATCTGCGTCGCCAGCATGGCGCCGAGCGTCACATAGGACAGCTGCGAGACGGTCGAATAGGCGAGCCGCGCTTTCAGATTGTCCTTGTGCATCGCAATCGCCGACGCAAGGAGGATCGACGCGGCCGCGATCCACATGAACGGCGCAGAGGCGCCGCTCGCTGAAAGAAAATCGAGGCCGAATATGTAGACTGCGACCTTGAGCACCGAGAAGACGCCCGCCTTGACGACGGCGACGGCGTGAAGAAACGCCGATACGGGCGTCGGCGCGACCATCGCGTTCGGCAGCCAGGGATGAACCGGCATCAATGCGGCCTTGCCGATGCCGAACGCGAAAAGGCCCATCAGGATCACGGGCAGGGCGCCGGCGTCGGCGAGGGGTGTCGCCAGAACGCCGCCGGGCGTGAAATTCGTCGTTCCGGCGATTGAATAGACCCAGATGATCGCCGGCAGGAGCAGGCCGATGGACGTTCCCATCAGGATGCCGATATAGACGCGGCCGCCAAATCGCGCCGCATCATCGCCTTTGTGCGTCACCAGCGGAAACGTCGACAGCGTCAGCACTTCGTAGAAGATGAAAAGCGTGAACAGATTGGCGGCGTAAGCGACGCCCATCGCCGCAGCGATCGCAACCGCAAAGCACATGTAAAAGCGCGTCTGGTGCTTTTCGTGATGACCGCGCATGTAGCCGATCGAATAGAGCGAATTGACGAACCAGAGGACGCTTGCAAGCACGGCGAACATCGCGCCGAGAGGTTCGGCCTGAAACTCGATCGGCAGGCCGCCTATGACTGTGAAGACGAAATAGCCGGGCCGCGCGCCCTCGCCGACCGCGAGAAACACGACGAGCGTCAGCGCGACGAGCGCCGCGCCGGTGAGCAGCGTCGCCGCTTCCCGCAGGTTCGGCGCGCGGTCGAGCAGCCAGACAGCCCCTGCGCCGGCGATCGGCAGCGCGACGGAAAGCGCAACGGCGTCGCCCGCAGATATCATCGAGCGCTCCCCATCAAGGCGTGCGCCGCGCGTTCGGCGAGATCGACGGTCAACTCCGTATTGAGCCCGAAATAGACATTGGCGCCGGTTAGGACGAGCAGCGGAATGATCATCGACAAAGGCGCTTCCTTGACGCCGGCTGCGTCAGGCGCGGGCGGCCGCAGGAGCATCAGTTCAATGACTCGCCCGACATAAATGACGGCGAGGAACGATGAGGCGACAACGAGAAACCCGGCCCACGCGCGCCCCGAATCGAAAGCTGCGGCAAGGAGCTGCCATTTTGAAATGAAGCCGACCGTAAGCGGCGCGCCGATTAACGACAGCCCGGACAGGATGAACGCCGCCGCCGTCGCCGGCATTCGCCGGGCGAGCCCCGCATAGGCGCTGATCGAGTGCGACCCGACGCGCAGCATCACGCACGCGGCCGCCATGAACAGCGCCCCCTTCATCATCCCGTGATTGATGAGATGAACGAGGCTTGCGGTCAGCCCCTGCTCGGTGCCGAAGGATACGCCGAGAAGCATGTAGCCGATCTGTCCGACGGAGGAATAGGCCAGCATCCGCTTCACGTCGTCCTGAAAGATCGCAACGATTGACGCGAAGAACATGCCCGCGATCGCCATCGGCATCAGCAGATAGTTGAACGCCGCCTCGATGAAGCCGAACTCGATGCCGATGACGGAATAGATGAACCGGATAATGACATAGACGGCGACTTTCGTCGCCGTCGCTGCGATGAAGGCCGAAACGACGGACGGCGCATAGGCGTAGGCGTTCGGCATCCACAGATGCATCGGGAACATCGCCGCCTTCAGTCCCATGCCGACGACGATAAAGGCAAAGCCCGCCTCCACCATCCGGTTGTTGTCGCCGGCGAGCTGGTGCTTCACGTCCGCCATGTTGAGCGTGCCGGTCGCCTGGTAGAGCAGGCCGAGACCGATGACGAAGAAGGTCGCGCCGATCGTCCCCATCACGAGATAGTTGAAGGACGCCGTCAACGCGCGGCGGTCCGTCCGCCCGCCCATCGCGACGAGCGCATAGGTGGAAAGGGAGGAAATCTCCAGAAAGACGAAGACGTTGAATGCGTCGCCAGTGATCGTGACGCCGAGGAGCCCGGCCATGCAGATCATGAGCGCTGCATAGAACAGGCTTGTCTGCCGCGGATCGATTTCGGCGCGGACGCTCCTGAACGAGAACGGCATGACCAGCGCGGCGACGCCGGAAACAAGCGTCAGCACCAGCGCATTCGCGAGATCAATGCGGTATTCGATGCCGATCGGCGGCGCCCAGTCGCCGAGATGATAGGAAATCGGGCCGGCGGTCGCGACCGCATGCAAGAGCGCCGCGCAGGCGGCGAAAGCCGCCCAGGCGACGAGCGTCGCCCAGACATAGGGCGCGCGGCCGCCGAATTTCTCCGACGGCATCAGGATGGTCAGCGGCGCCGCAATCAGCGGCGTGATAATGGGAAGGACGGGAAGCTGCGCGGCGAGATTCATGCAGCGCCTCGGGCCTGCGCCGGGCTTTCGCCGAACTCCGCGACATGATCGGCGGCTTCAAGCTCGTCTTCTTCGATCGTGCCGTAGGCCTCGCGAATGCGGACGACGAGCGCAAGGCCGACAGCGGTCGTCGCGACGCCGACAACGATCGCGGTCAGAATCAGAACATGGGGCAGCGGATTTGAGTAGACGACCTCGGCCGCGGCGCGCGCCGCGTCCGAAATCGGCGACGCGTGGTCCCCGATCGTCACCGGCGGCGCCGCCAGAATGTCGTTTGCGCCGCCCGCCGGGAGGGAATGCACGGCCTCCCCGTGCGGCGGCGCAGCGCCCCCGGTCAACGCGGCGAGGTCGTTCCCTGCGAAGCCGAAATTCTCCGACAGCCCTTCGTCGGCGTGGATCGCGCCCTGGCCGAGCGGGTCCTTGCCGGGAAGCGCCGCAGCCGGCGCGCCGTCATGGCCGCCCTCATGCCCGCGCTTCTCCATGTCTCCGGCGACGTAGATCGGCGCCGTCCCGCCCGCGATCTTGCCGATCGAAATATAGTAGATGAAAACCGAAGTCTGAAAGACGTTCAGTCCGATCAGCTTCTTGATGAGGTTGCCTCGGGCGATGACAATGTAGAGCCCCATCATCATCAGCGTGATGAAGATCCAGTAATTGTACCGTTCGACGAAGAATGTCAGAAACTCCATCGGGCCTACCAGTCCTCGTCGCGGATTTCCTGTTCGCGCCCGGCGAACTGGTAAAAGATCATCAACATGGTCGAAGAAACGGCCATGCCGACGCCGAATTCGACCAGCAGGATGCCCCAGTGCTGGCCCGCATGATGCGTCGACTGCGGATCAATCGCATCATAGCCGAGAAGATTGCCGCCGAGCAGCATCGTGGCGACGCCGGTGCCGGCGTAGAAAAGAAACCCGACAACCATCATGACCTTCAGCACGCCGACCGGCAGCACGCGCTTGGTTTCCTCAAGGCCCATGATCAGCGCATGGAGAATGAAGGCGACGGCGAAAATCACGCCGGCCTGAAATCCCCCGCCGGGGCCGTAATCGCCGTGAAACTGCACATAGAGAGCAAAGAGAAGGATCGGCGCGAACATGATCTTGATGACGACGCGCAGGATGAGGTGTTCGATGCTCATCGTTCGCTCTCTTTCTCTTCAACGTCGCTCACGAGCTTGCCGCCGCGCGCGCTTCCCGCGCCGAGCAGCAGGATGACGCCGAGCCCCGCGGTGAAAATCACCATGGTCTCGCCGAGCGTGTCGAACCCGCGATAGCTGGCGAGGACGGCGGTAACGATGTTCGGCACCGCGATTTCCTTCGCCGTCCGCTCCACATACGCTTCGCCGATATAGCTGTTCGCCGGCGAATTCGGATCGCCGTAGGGCGGCATGTCGAGCGTCGCGTAGATCAATGCAGAGCCGACCAGGGTGACAACCAGAATGGCGAGCGGCGATCGTCCCGTCCGCACCGGCTTCTCGCGGCGGACCGTCAACAGCATCGCGCCGAGCATCAGGACCGTCGAAACGCCGGCGCCGACCGCCGCTTCGGTGAAGGCGACGTCGACGGCGTCGAGGGATACGAAGAACGCCGCGGACAGAAGGCTGTAGATGCCCGACAGCATGACGATGGCGAAAAGGTGCCGCGACTTCGTCATGACATAGGCGACGAGGACGAGCATCGTCAGCAGCGCAAGATCGATCAGCAAATTGAGGTCTGCGATTTCGGCGCCGGTCACTGTTCGTCCCCTTCGCGCTGGAGCTCGGGCCCGAGCATCGGCCTCAGGCCGACGACCCAGGCCGCATGCGCGATCGCATGAGTGGAGACAGGGCTCGTCATGAAAAGAAAGAAGCCGACGAAAACCAGTTTTGCGACGACCAGCCAGTTCGGCGCCTGCAGCATCATCCCGAGCAGCAGGAGTTCAGCCCCCGCCGTGTCGGTGATGCCCGATGCGTGAAGCCGCGTGTAAAAATCGGGAAACCGCACGATGCCGACGGCGCCGATGAGGACGCCGGCGCCGCCGGCAAGGAACAGGATCCAGGACAGTATGTCGCGTATGAGATCGAGCGAACTCACTGAATGCGTTCCTCAAATTTCGGCGCGTCGGCCGACGGGCCTTCGAGTGATACCGACAAGGTGCGGTAACGGAAGAATTTCAGGATCGCGATCGTCGACGCAAAATTCAAAAGCGCATAGAGAACCGCAATGTCGAGAAAATCCGGGCGGCCCGTCAAATATCCCATCAGGCCGATCAGAATCACCGTTTTCGTGCCGAAGGAATTGCCGGCGAGCACGCGGTCGTAGAGCGTCGGTCCGGCGAAAGCGCGCACGAGCGCAAGCAGCATGCCCGCAAGGATCGCCGCCGTTGCGACCGCAAACATCATGCCTCGCCCCCGTGTTCCAGCGCCGCGACCCGGCGGCCCATATCGGCGATCGCGGCCTCGTCGGCGAGCGCTTCCGTGAGCGCGTGGACAACCATGTAACCCGGTTCGAGATCGACAGTGACCGTCCCGGGGGTCAGCGTGATCGAATTGGCGAATGTCGCGAGTCCCGCGTTTGTTTTCGTCGGCGAGACGATTTTCAGCAGTTTCGGAGACAGTTTCGGTTCAATCGCGATCGCCTGGCGGGCGACCACGAGATTCGCTTTTCCGATTTCAACGAACAGCCACCACCAATAGCCGAACACTCTCGGCATCAGCCCGGTCGGAACGCCCTCGAAATCAAGGACGCCGGCGCGCATCGCCAGGAAAACGCAAAGGATGACGGAAAGGGCGCCGAATATAAGGAGGAGAGGCTTGTCGAAATAGCCGGACAGCAACAGCCACAGGCCTGCGAGCGCCGCACCGAGTACAAGCGTCCGGACCATCGTCGAGACTTCTCCCTTCAGGTTCCGCCGCAATGGCGCGCACCGTCACCAGGCTGTTCGCTGCGCGCCGACCGCAAGCGGCGCCGCATCGACCCTGAAATCGCGACCCATGAGGGCGCCCCGCGACTCCGTGGACGCGACCTTTCCGGAATTTTCGTGAAAATCAAGCCCTCGCCGCCGCCTCGGTTTGGGCTGGGGAAAACTGCGGGTCAGGCGTCGCCCGGCTTTTTTGTCAGCGCCTCAAGACAGGAACATCCGCCGAGTGAGTGCACGCCCCTCGCATCAAGGTATTCCTCGATCGCCTCGACGATCAGGTCCTGGGCTGATTGCTGAAGCTCCGCCGCGCCGAGTGAAAGACGCATGAATTCCCTCGCCGTCAACTGCACCGTGACGCCCGCCTTTACGTCGGCGGCGGCGTTCGCCGCCACAGCGGGAACGCTTGACGCGATCCATGGCCCCGGGACGGTGTTGTTCAAAGGCGGTTCGGCGTCGTCAAGATCGTCAAGTTCATCGAGGACGTCGGCTTCGCCCTCGTGGTTTCCGTAAAAATCGTCCTTTTCGACGGCGGCCGCATCCTCGCTGCCGAAATTCTCGAAATAGGATACGACCTCATCGGCTTCCGCCTCGAGCGCCGCAATCTCTTCCGGGGTCGGATTATCAGGGTAGCCCGCCTCGTAGCTGCGCTCATTGATGATCGTGATC
>CALKYG010000136.1 GCA_938003575.1 uncultured Alphaproteobacteria bacterium | reverse complement strand
TCTCGCGAGCTTGTGCCTCAATCCATCCCACTGAGCGGGATCCATTTGCGCATCGAAGTCCGGATCGCCCTCGATTCCGAGCTTTCGCCGCAGCAGCGCATAGAATTGCGGTTCAATTGCGCCGATTGAAATCCATTTTCCGTCGCTTGTCTCGTAAGTGTTGTAGAAGTGCGCGCCCGTATCGAGAAGATTGACGCCGCGTTGATCTTTCCATGCCCCCTGGGCCAGAAATCCCCACACCATGGCCGTCAGCAATGCCGAGCCGTCAGTCATGGCGCAATCGATCACCTGTCCGGGGGCGCCGTTCTTCACGCCAAGAATGCCTGCGACCATGCCAAAGGCGAGCAGCATGCCGCCGCCGCCGAAATCACCAAGGTAATTGACGGGCGGGGTCGGACGCCCGTCCGCTGTTCCACAGCCGTGCAAGGCGCCGGCGACGGCGATGTAATTGATGTCATGGCCGGCTGCATTGGCGAGCGGGCCTTTCTGCCCCCACCCGGTCATGCGGCCGTAAATGAGTTTCGGATTGTCGCTCAGCAAGATGTCGGGCCCGAGGCCGAGACGCTCCATGACGCCCGGGCGGTTGCCTTCAAACAGCCCGTCAGCCGATTTCGCGAGCTCCCGGACGATCAAGACGCCTTCCGGTTTCCTGATATCCACCGCGATTGACTTGCGGGATCGCGCCAGCGGATTCGCGCTCAGCGGATCGCCGCCGATGCGGTCAATGCGGATGACCTCGGCGCCGTGATCGGCAAGCATCATGCCGCAGAAAGGGCCCGGGCCAATTCCGGCGATCTCGATGATGCGCACCCCCTCAAGAACGCCGGGCATAGTTTCTCTCCATTCGATGATCCGGCAACCTTACGTTCCGCCGCATCAGCTGCATATTTTTATCAGCAGCTACGCCGCGGCAATGCGGGCCAGCAATCGAATTGCGACCAGCAATATCAGCACGCCGGTCAATTTTTTAACCGCGCCCGCCGGAAGGCGCCTCGCCCCTAGAAAGCTGCCGGCGACGCCCCCCGCAAGCACGGCGAGAGGCAGCGGCCAGTATGCGGCGAGCGATTGAACGGCCTGCGCGTCGTCGAGTTTGGCCAACTGGCCCCAAAGCCCGGCCAGCGAATTGATGAGAATGAAGAAGCTTGCGGCGCCCGCAATTTCATGCGCTCGTCCCCAGCGAACCAGATGAAGAACAGGCGCCAGGAAGATTCCCCCGCCGATGCCGACAAGTCCCGAAAGGAAGCCGATGCCGCCCCCGATTGCTATCGGAAGAATCAAAGGCCTTCGGCCCGGCTCCAGCGTTTTCGGTTCAGGCGGATCAATGAACATCAGAACGCCCGCGACGATCAGCGCGCCGCCGAGCATGCCGATGAACAGCGTTTCGGGGATGGGAATTCTTCCACCCGCCCACGCCGCCGGCGCCGAGAGCAGGCAGAGCGGCGCGACATCGGCAAGGCGCATGCGCCGCGCACGAAAAAACTGAATGACGCCGGCGCTGACGACGATGACGTTGCAGGCAAGCGCAATCGACGGAAGCAGCCTGAAGTCCGTTTCCGCGAGCGCCAGCAACGCGCCATACGTCGAACCTCCGCCGAACCCCGCCATCGAATAGAGGAACGCGGTGAGCAGAAATCCGAGCGCGAGCCAGATCATGCCGCCCCCTCGTCGCAGGCCCGTCTCAAACCGATCTCTTCTTGGCCAGCCTGTATTCATGAAGCAGCGGTTCGGTGTACCCGCTCGGCGAGCGCTCCCCCTCGAACACCAGCGCTTTCGCCGCCCGGAAGGCTATATTGCCGGCCGGATCGACTGACATCGGCTGATAGGCGCCGTCGTTCGCGTTCTGCGCGTCCACCTTGGCCGCCATTTTCAGGAATACGCGATCGACCTGCTCCTTCGTGCAAACGCCCCAGCGCAGCCAATTGGCGACATGCTGCGAGGATATGCGCAAAGTGGCGCGATCCTCCATGAGGCCGATATCGTTGATGTCCGGCACTTTCGAGCAACCGACGCCCTGATCGATCCAGCTCACGACATAGCCGAGAATGCCTTGTATGTTGTTTTCAAGTTCGTTCTCTATTTCCTCGCTGCTGTAATTGCGTCCGCCCGCAAGCGGGATCGTCAGCAATTTATCGAGCCCGGGCGTCGGCGCCGATTTCAGTTCCGCCTGCCGCGCGAATACATCGACCTTGTGATAGTGCATGGCGTGCAATGTCGCCGCAGTCGGACTCGGCACCCAGGCGGTGTTGGCGCCGCTCCTCGGATGACCGATCTTCTGGTCAAGCATATCCGCCATGCGGTCCGGGGCCGCCCACATTCCCTTTCCGATCTGCGCCTTGCCGGAAAGCCCGCACGCAAGGCCGATCTGGACATTGCGGTCCTCATAGGCCTTGATCCAGACCGAATTCTTGATCTCGCCCTTGCGAATGAAGGCCCCCGCACGCATCGACGTGTGAATCTCGTCGCCGGTCCGGTCGAGAAAGCCGGTGTTGATGAACACAATGCGGTGCTCCACCGCCTTGATGCAGGCCGCAAGATTGGCCGAGGTGCGGCGTTCTTCATCCATCACGCCGACTTTCAGCGTGTACGGAGCATAGCCGAGCAAGTTTTCAACCGCGCCGAAAATCCGGTCGGTGAACGCCGCCTCTTCAGGCCCATGCATCTTTGGCTTGACGATGTAGACCGAGCCCGCCCGGCTGTTGCGGTATCTGCCCTCGGCGCGAAGATCGACGCCCGCGATGAGACTTGTCACCGCGGCGTCGATAATCCCTTCGAACGCCTCCGAACCGTCGGGAAGCCGAACCGCAGGCGTCGTCATCAGATGGCCGACATTCCTGACGAGAAGGACGCTTCGGCCGGGCAGCGCAAAGCGGCCGCCCGCCGCGGACGCGTATTCGCGGTCTGGTTCAAGCGTTCGGCGGACGAGGCCGCCGCCTTTGGGAAATGACGCTTCAAGCGTTCCTTTGAGAAGACCGAGCCATGTTGAGTAGGCCTCGACTTTGTCTTGCGCGTCGACCGCGGCAATCGAATCTTCAAGGTCGATGATCGTCGTCAGAGCCGATTCAAGAATGACGTCGCGGACGCCGGCGCGGCTGTCCCGGCCGACCGGATGATCCCGGTCAATCGCGATTTCGATGTGCAGACCATTGTTCCGCAGAAGAATGGCGGAAGGCTTTTCAGGGTCGCCGCGATAGCCGGCGAATTGCGACGGATTCTTGAGCGCCGGCGCCAATTCACCGCCGGCGACCGCATAATGGTCAACACCGGCATGGCTTCCGGCGGCAAGCGGCGCGGCGGCGTCCAGAAACTCTTGCGCCGCGGCGACAACCTTGTCGCCGCGCGCCTTGTCATACCCGCCGGGCCGGGCGGCGCCCGGCAATGCATCCGTTCCATAGAGCGCGTCATAAAGACTGCCCCAGCGCGCGTTCGCCGCATTCAGCGCAAATCGCGCATTTCGGGCCGGAACGACAAGCTGAGGCCCGGCCAACTGCGCGATTTCAGGATCGACATTTTCCGTCCCGATTTCAAACGGCGCCGGCTCTGCGACTAGGTACCCGATCTCCTTCAGAAAAGAGATGTAGGCGGATTGTTCGAAAACTTCGCCCCGGCGCGCGTCATGCCAGGTGTCGATCTGTGCTTGCAGCTCTTCGCGGCGCCTGAGAAGCCGCCGATTCTCCGGCGTGAACTCATTGAGAACAGCCGCAAGTCCTGACCAGAACCTGTCGGCGGTCAATCCTGATCCATCAAGGCACTCGCTCTCGATGAATTCCACGAGAAGCCGGTCGATATCCAGCCCCGAACGGTTGAGGCGCCCCATCTCAATCCTTTCAAGTCACCCGAAAAATGCTCCTTCGTACTAACCAATTAAACCCTGAAAAGAAAGGCCTCAATGCGCCGCAGACCCCAATGCGGTCGGGCCGGCCGTTGACTTTGGCGCGAAACGCCAATGATACATTGATCCGCCAGGAACTCCTCAGGTGGCCTATGGATGCCGACGTGCGCGCCGTCTCCCCGGTTTATTCGTGGTACGTCGTCATTCTGTGCATGATCGCCTATATTTTCTCATTCATAGACCGGCAGATTCTGGCGCTGATGATCGAGCCCATCAGGAACGATCTTGATATCTCCGACACGCAGTTCAGCCTTTTGCACGGCGTCGCCTTTTCCCTTTTCTACGCGACCATGGGCCTTCCGATTGCGCGCCTCGCCGACAGCCGGTCCCGGCCCGCGATTATCGGCGCGGGCGTGTTCTTGTGGAGTCTTGCGACCGCCGCCACCGGTCTCGGCAAAAATTTCGCGCATATTTTCGTTGCGAGAATGGGCGTCGGCGTCGGCGAAGCGGCGCTCTCGCCCGCCGCCTACTCGATGATCGCCGATCTTTTTCCGAAACAGTCGCTCGGCCGGGCGCTCGCGGTCTATTCGATCGGCTCCTTCATCGGCGGGGGCCTTGCTTATCTCATCGGCGGCGCCGTCGTCGCCCTTGTCGGCGACGTGCGGACTGTCGCGCTGCCGCTCGTCGGCGAGGTCCGAAGCTGGCAGGTTGTATTCTTCGCCGTCGGCCTTCCCGGCATCCTGCTGGCCGCGATTTTCGCCCTTACCGTGCGCGATCCCGCACGGACGGAGACTTCCGCAACAAAGGCAAGCCTCGGCGCCGTCAGCGATTTCATCCGAAGCAACAGCAGATTCTTTGTCGCCCATTTCGGCGGGTTCACCCTGTGCGCTCTCGCACTGTTCGGACTGATGTCATGGACGCCCGCTTATCTGATCAGAGTCCATGGACTGACGACCGCCGAGACTGGAATGATCCTTGGCGTGACGCTGCTCCTGTCAAACGTCAGCGGCGTCCTTGCAAGCGGGTGGCTGACGGATCATTTTGAGAAAAACGGAAAAGCCGACGCGCCGATGCGCGCGGGCGTGATCGGGGCCGTCGGTCTTGCGCCGGCGATCATTCTCTTTTCGGCCGCGCCTACCGTTCCCGTCGCGATCGCGATGATCGCTGTTGCGTTCTTTTTCGCTTCGTTCCCTCTCGCGACATCCGCCGCCGCCATGCAGATCGCTTCGCCGCCGCATATGCGCGCGCAGGTTTCGGCTTTGTTCCTGTTCTGCAACAGCATCTTCGGACTTGCAGCAGGCGGAACGGTCATCGCGCTCGTCACGGATAATCTGTTTCGGGACGATACGATGGTCGGCGCGTCGGTCTCGCTGGTGGGCGGAGCCGCTGCAATTGGGGCTGCGTTGCTGCTGAGGCGGGGCTTGGCGCCGTTCGCCGAGCTTGCAGCGCATCAATCCCTGAATGCGGCCCGCGCGGCGAACGAGCGCTGAATGACGGTGACCACGCACAGCGCCGCATAGATGCAGGCGATCGCCGCGAACCAGTCCGGCGCGAGGCACATGAGCACGAAAACCGCGATCGTTTCGGTCCCTTCGGCAAGGCCGGTTGAATAGAAGAAGCTTTTTTCGCCATGCGCGTCCGTCTTCAGTCCGCGCTTGGCCGCGATCGCCGCAAAGCTGAGAAAACTGACGCCCGTGATCGTGAAACTTGCAACGAGCGCCAGCGCAAAGGGCATGTTCGATGCGTCGGCGAAACCGAACCCCAGCGGCGCCGAAACATAGAAAATGAAGTCGGCCACGATATCGAGATAGCCGCCGAAATCGGTCGTCCGCGTCGCGCGCGCGACCGCGCCGTCAAGCCCGTCCAGAAGGCGGCTGATCAGGATAAGCGCAAGGCCGAGGTCGAAACGCCCCGCCCCTATTGCAGCGCCGGACAACACGCCGACGGCGGCGCCGGCGATCGTCAGCTGGTTTGCGGTGATTCCCGTTCGCGCAATCGCCGCGCCCATTCTGTTGAGCGGCGGATCGATCAGAGGACGGATCTTCGCGTCAAACATCGGCGCCTCAGGCGAACGTGACAAGGCCGATCACGGCCCCGGTCATCATTGACGCAAAATTGCCGGCGATCCATGATTTGACACCGAGCGCCGCCACTTCCGTCCGCCTCGTCGGGGCGAGCGTTGAAATCGTCGAAACCAGCAGTCCGATGCTGGCGAGATTGGCAAATCCGCACAGGGAATAGATGACGATCAGCTTCGATCTGGGGTCGAGTGCGTCGGCTGGCATTTCCGCGAGCTGAAGATAGGCGACATATTCGTTCAGGATCGCTTTCGTTCCCATCAGCGCGCCCGCCGCCGGCGCCTCCTCCCACGGCACGCCGAGGGCCCACATCAGCGGCGACAGGATCCAGCCAAACAGGCGCCGCAGCGTCAAGGGCTCTCCGTCAATTGGGGGAAGCGCGCCCAATATCTGATCTGTAAGGGCGACTAGCGCGAACATGACGATGATGACGGCAATGACGGCGAGAAAAAGCTGCACGCCGTCCATCGCGCCCCGGATGATCGCATCGATGCTGCTTTCATATCTGAGCGCGGAGTCATTGACGCTCGCATCGGTCCGCCCGTCTCCGGGCGTCATGATCCTTGCGAGCATGATGGCGGCCGGAAGCGAAATGAGCGACGCCGATATCATATGGCCGACCGCATCCGGCGCCGCCTTCGACAGGGTCTGCGCATACAGAACCAGAACCGCGCCCGAAATCGTCGACATTGCGAGCACCATGACCGAGAACAGTTCCGCGCGGCTCATTCTTTCGAAATAGGCGCGAATGACGAGCGGCGATTCAACGACGCCGAGGAAAATGTTGGCGCCGCCGGAAAGCCCGACGACCCCGCTGACGCCAAGCGTTCTTTGCAGCGCCCAGGAAAGCGCCTTCACGATCGCCGCCAACACGCCCCAATGCCAGAAAAGCGCCGCCAGCGCCGAGAAAACGATGACGAGCGGCAGGATCTGAAAAGCGATGATGAGCGGCTGCCCTTCGCCCTCCTTCAGCACGAACGGAATCGGCGCGCCGCCCGTATAGCCGAACATGTAGCTCGACCCGACCAGCGTCGCCTTCTCGATCGCGGAAACCCCATGATTCGCCAGCCGGACAATGTCCCAGACGAACGGCGCGCGCGTAACGATGAGGGCGATTGCGAGTTGAAGGAGCAGTGCGCCGCCGATCCAGCGCCAGCCCGGCGCCGCTCGCCGGTTCTCGGAGAGCGCCCATGCGAGCGCCAATATCAGCGCAAGACCGGCCAGCCCTTGCGCCTGTACGACGATTCCCATCGTTTTTCCTTTTCTGCCGTTTTCGTCCCGGCCCGCTGAGGGCAGCCTTTTTAAACCAGAAAACAGTGATTTGCCCGCACCTCACAGAATCTTGCAGCGGGCGCTTTCCCTGCCAGCCGGTTTCCCCTATGAGACCGCTTTAATCGAAAAGTTGACCATGGCGCGGCGGGCGCTCTTTGCGGCCCCGGACGTGCTTGCGCGCGAGTGAAGATGCCCAAACGCACCGATCTTTCATCAATCCTCATCATCGGCGCAGGGCCGATCGTCATCGGACAGGCCTGCGAGTTCGACTATTCCGGCGTGCAGGCCGTCAAGGCGCTGAAAGAGGAAGGCTATCGGGTCATCCTCGTCAATTCGAACCCGGCGACGATCATGACGGACCCCGATCTGGCCGATGCGACCTATATCGAGCCGATCAGCGTCGAGTTCGTTGAAAAGATCATCGCCAAGGAGCGCCCAGACGCCATCCTGCCGACGATGGGCGGACAGACGGCGCTCAATTGCGCGCTCGATCTCGAGCGGGCCGGCGTCCTGGAAAAATACGGCGTCGAGATGATCGGGGCGCGGGCGGACGTCATCGAAAAGGCCGAGGACCGCGAAAAGTTCCGCAAGGCGATGGACGCGATCGGCCTTGAATCGCCGAAATCCTTCATCGCTTCGTCGCCTCCGATCAAAAAGGACGGGCGGGTCGTCGGCTATGACCGCGCCGCGGGGATCGTCTCCGCGCTCTCCGCTCTTGCTGAAATCGGCCTGCCCGCAATCATCCGCCCGGCCTTCACGCTCGGAGGCACGGGCGGCGGCATCGCCTACAATCGCGAGGAATTCGAGCAGATCGTCCGAAGCGGCATCGAAGCCTCGCCGGTCGGCCAGGTGCTGATCGACGAGAGCCTGCTCGGCTGGAAGGAGTATGAGATGGAGGTTGTCCGCGACAAGGCGGACAATTGCATTATCGTCTGCTCCATCGAAAATATCGACCCGATGGGCGTCCACACCGGCGACTCGATCACTGTCGCGCCCGCCCTGACGCTTACCGACAAGGAATTCCAGATCATGCGCAACGCCTCGATCGCGGTGATGCGCGAG
>CALKYG010000135.1 GCA_938003575.1 uncultured Alphaproteobacteria bacterium | reverse complement strand
GGCGCCGACAAGAACGTTTGGAGCGTCAAAAACCGCAACCGAGTTCGCCATTTAAATACTCCTCCTTTTGGGTGCGTCCGACGGGCGCAGCCGCATGTTCCATTCAGCGGCGCGGGGCCGCTGCAGGCGCAGGGAGGAATCTCACTTAAACGCAGCGAGTCTGAATTGATTTGGAATTAACTCGTACCCCAAGAAATACGCGGCTCCCCCGTACGCAGCTGTTAACCATTATTTATTATGCAATTCTCATGTTCAAGCTGAATCCAGCCGAAACAAGACTGCTACCTATGGTAGTATTATTCCAATAAGCCGTTGATTTAATGAAGAAGCGTCAAAGCTTGTCGTGAAATCTTCATCTAACTGAAAATAAAGTCGTCGGCGCTCAAGTCTCCGACAACCACATTCCTGATGATGAGAATGTCGCCGCCGCCGAAATCGATGGTCGTGTCGGTTCCGTCATCGGTCGCCGCCGCGATGACCTCGGCGAAACTGTCGAACGCGGCGCCGAAGCCCGTCAATAGAATGACGTCTTCTGATCCTGCGCCGGCGGCGAAATCGCGAAGCGTATCGATGTCGCCTCCCGGAGCAAATACGATCACGTCATCGCCGGCGCCGCCGAATATGATGTCATTCAGATCGCCGCCGCTGATGACGTCATCGCCGTCATCACCCAGAATGACGTCATAACCGGCGCCGCCATTCAGCGTATCGTCATCGCCGCCGCCCTGCAGCGTGTCATTGCCGCCGTCGCCGTCCAGAGCATCAAAGCCGGAGCCTCCGGCCAGGCTGTCGCGGCCCGTCTGACCACTGACGATATCATCGCCGGCGCCGGCGTCGATGCTGTCGTCGCCGGCGCCTCCAAACGCGGTGTCGCGGCCTGACGAAGCCAGAATCATGTCCGCGTCGTCGCCGCCGTCGAGAAAATCGCTCCCGGCATCGCCCATCAGCGTGTCGGACATTGCATCGCCGAACAGGGAGTCTCCGGTATCGCCGCCAGAAAGAAAGTCTGCGCCGTCGCCGCCCGCGACAGCGTCCTTGCCGACGCCGCCATAGAGAGCATCCCCGCCGGACGCGCCAGTCAGGGAATCGCCGCCGTTCCCGCCGAACAGCGTGTCGTCGCCTTCTTCGCCGTCAATCGTGTCTGAGCCGGAGCCCGCGTCCGCCCAGTCGGCGTCGGCGCCGCCGAAAACGCCGTCATTGCCGGCGCCGCCGAAAAACGTGTCCGATCCTGAATCTCCAAACAACCGGTCGGCGTTATCGCCGCCGTAAAGAGTGTCGTCATTTTCGGCGCCGATGATCGAGTCTGCGCCTGCGCCGCCGACAAGGAGATTCGCCGCCAGGTTTCCGGTGATGGTGTCGCGTCCCGAACCGCCGACTGCGTTCTCAATGATGACGCCGACGGCGATCGAGATGTTGAGGTGTGCAGGACCGTTGTCTGGCGTCGGCCCCGCGCTTGAAAATGCGCCCTCCCGCAGATCGATATCGGCGTTCTGCGCATATCCGGAAAGGTCAAGCGTATCGGTTCCGCCGGCGTCCCATATTGAAAACGTAACGCCCTCGTTTGGCGAATTGATTTCGAAAAGCGCTCTTCCGGCATTCGAGTTGAAACCATATGTCGTGTCGCCGGTTCTTGTCGTCATGTTTGCGCCGTAAAGGCGCTGCGCGGCGGCGATATCGTGATATTGGGGTCCCCATGAAAAGGACGGCAGATTGCCGCCGGCATTCGCCGATCCGAAATAGCTCATCACCGTGAACATGCGCGCGTCCTGCCAATAGACGGCGTCCGTCTGGTAGTCCGGCGAGCCGCCGTCGTAATTGCCCGGATGGCTGATGCCAATAGCGTGCCCGATCTCATGCGCGAGCACGTGCGGGCCGAAATCGCCGAACACCGGGACCGCATTTTCGGCTTGCGAAATGTCGACCCACACATCGCCGGCGACATTCGAGGCGGCCGTCGCGCCCGGCGTAGGCAAAAAGGCGAAAGCGGACGCCGGGTCCGTTTCGGTCGTGTAGTTCGCAAAGAGCATTGTCGCGCTGTTTGAATAGGCTCCAGGACCGCTGACGCCGGCGCCGACTCGGACGAATGTGATGTTTGCAACATCGCTCCACAGCTGCAGCGCCGCTTCGGCGGCCATGATCTGCGCGCTGTTGAATTGCTGGAATCCGGAGACGCCGTCAGGCATGGAGGACGGCGCGCTCGCGCGAAAACCATAGGTGACTGTTGCGGGCTGGCCGAGTGAAAACGACCAGCTGCTCCCGCTTCTCGTGAGCTGCGCCGCCGCGCCGTCCCAATCGAAGATCGGCTTGCCATTCGCGGCGACGCCGCTGGTCGGGAGTATGCTCATCTAAACTCCTACTCTGCGTCTGCGAGACCAAACAGGACTGCTTGACCCGCCGCACTATAGCCGATCAAGCCGCGCTCGCCACTTACGGATCGTTCCGACGGATCAACCGGCTGAGTTCGCACCTAATGAAGCGCCCGCGACCGCTTGCCGGCCCGGAATCGGACAAATTGAATAAAAATCGCGGTCCCGCCAATCGCTCCAGCCCACCGCCGGCGCAACCGGGCGCCAGTAAAGTCGCATCATCCCAATGGGCGCCGGTCGGGCGTCGAATTCTTGCCGCGTTCAAGCTCCAGTTGTCGGCGCGTCTCGTTAAGCTCTTCATGCAATGCGGAGAAGACCTCAAGAAGCGTTGGAAAATACGCCTTTCTGTCATCGTCCGAACTTAAGATCCGTTCCACCATAGACTTTGTCCGTTCACTATTCGCAATAACCAGGACGTGAAGTGCGGCGAGCTGGTTTCTCAATTGCTCGACATGTTCGGCCTGTTTGTTCCAGAGAGCGGCGGCAATCCTTACGGCTTCGTCAAATGTCGGATCCGGCGCCGGTTCATCGGCGTACCGGGAGAAATCCCTTGAAAACACTTCCTTCCGCCCGAAGTACTTTTCGCCGGCTGCGGCGTTTGACGAATCAACTGACTCGATCAGTTTCTCGACGTCCGATTTTGCAACCCTGAGGCCGTCGCCGGGAAAGAGCTCGGCGAAATAAGGAAGCAATCGCTGACGCAATGGATTTCTGTGTCCATCGATGTAATGCGGAACAAACTCATTGAAGACCCGCAGAAAATGGATCGCCTCGTGGGAAAGGCCTGCGTTTTCGATCGCCGGCCGCTGGAAAGTCTCGTCGGCTGCGATCCCCGCGGCGGCGATGAAGTCGTCAATCAGATCGCCGTTGATGAAATCAGACCTCGAAAAGATGCGCGGCTTGATTGAGCCGGCGCCGAAAACATCAGCCCATTTGTCAAGAAACGAGAGAAGATCCAGTCCTTCCGAGGGCTTGTAGTTCTGAAGATCAAGGCGTTTTGAATATCCGTCCCGGACCTTTTGGGTGTAGTCGCTGATAATCCTCAGGTCTTGCCGACGAAGGTATACGACGATCTCGATCTTGTCGAAATGCGGCGCGAGAAGGTCCTTTAGCTGCTCCACTTCAGACGTCGTGTTCAATCCGGAAAGATGCTCGTTTGAGAACACGACGGTCGAGACAGAGTGAGGCAAGCTCGATAGTTCGGCGATCAACGCCTCGCGGACTTCGACGCGGCGCGCCTCCCGCTTTTCGCGGTCCTGCAAGCCGTAGTATCGAATGAGCCCGGTCGTTTCCCGATGGCTGAGCGAATAGATGGCGAGACCATGATGGTTCGGGCTTCCAAGCGACGTCGGAAAGTAGACGCCCTGCGCCATAAGCCGCTGGGCGTTCTCGCAGAGAAACGCCTGGATCGACGTCGACCCGGTCTTGAATGTGCCGATGTGAACTACCGCGCGTCTCGCCATGCCGCCCTTCACCCCTCGCCGCCGGACTAAAAGCCGAAATCCTCCCCCGATTGCAAGCTCCGGCGCCGCATCTGACGCACGACGTCGTCAGCCTGCGTAATAGCTCTCCGCCGTTCCGAGGCTGCGGGCGAGGGTTATTTCAAAAAGGCCGCCGGCCGCCGGAGACAATTGCCGCGCCTCTTCCGAGAGGCCGATCCGCGCAGACGTGACATAGGCGCGGTCCCCGACTAGCGCGATGCTCGTCGGACGAGGCGCCGGAACCATAACTTCTTCCGCCAAGACGCCCGCCGGAGAAAACCGGCGCACGACCGAACCGTCCCAGAAGGCGATCCAGATATGCCCCTCCGTATCGACATCCATTCCGTCCGGGTAACCGTCGCCAACGCCGAACTGCAAAAAGGTCTTCTTGCTCTCAAACCCCTTCTCGGTTGGGCGCGCGACAAACACTGTCTGGCGGGCGCTGTCGGTGAAGTAGACGCGCTCCCGCAACGGATCGAAGGCCGGTCCGTTGGTCACGTGAAATCCCTCGTCGATTTTCGTCGCCCTTCCGTCACGCCCAAGACGCCACCATGAACCGGCGTTTGCGTTCGTTTCCCTTTCGTCCATCGTTCCCGCCCAGAATCCGCCAAACGGGTCAACCTTGCCGTCATTGAACCGGTTTTCCGGCTTGTCGCCTTCCGCCGCCGCCGCCGGCGTAAGACGCACGCTGTCTTCGGTAAGCTCGAGGAAGGCGAATCCGTCTTTGTGCGCGCAGACATAGCCGCCACTGGCGCGCAACCCGAGCGCGCTCACCGTCCCGGGCGCCGCCCGGATCTCTGTCCGCTCCGTTTGCGGATCAAAGGCGATAATCTTTCGGCCCTTGATGTCGAGAAACAGGAGTTTTCCTATGCGCGGATCCCAGAGCGGTCCTTCGCCGAGCAGTGTTTCGACCGGCGCGACGCAACGTATCGATTGTGCGACGGTCGACATTTCAGGCGGGGTCGT
>CALKYG010000134.1 GCA_938003575.1 uncultured Alphaproteobacteria bacterium | reverse complement strand
GACTGACTTAAGACAAGACCGCCGCCCGAAAGGGCGGCGGTTTTTCTATTGGCTTGCCCGCGAGTGTTGAAGTCAGCCTGCAAGCGCGGCTTCCGCGTCAAGGGTCGCCGCCGCCGCATTGACCGCTGCGGCGATCCTGAGGGCGGCTTGAACCTGCTCCGCCGTCAGACCGGCCTTGCGAACGACCTTTTCATGACTGTCGAGGCACATGCCGCATCCGTTTATCGCCGAAACGGCGAGCGCCCAGAGCTCGAAGTCAACTTTCTCGACGCCCGGGTTTGCGATGACGTTCATGCGCAGCCTTGCAGGCATGCTGCGATAATCCTCGGCGTGCATCAAATGCGTCGCCCGGTAATAGACATTGTTCATCGCCATGATCGACGCTGCGGCTTTCGCAGCGGAAATCGCCTCCGGCGTGAGCTTTCCAGAGACTTCCGCAACTATCGCTTTGATGACGGCCGGGCTTCCGGAAGCATAGGCGGCGGCGAGGAACACGCCCCATTTCTGCTGCTCTGAAAGCCCGGTCTCGCCGGCTAACGTGCCGAGGTTTAGCCGGATGTCCTTGGCGTAGTCGGGTATGGAATCGCGGAGCGTTTCTAGGTTCATTCAAATTCTCCTCTTTCGCATAAAAAAGGCGCGCTCTGCGCTCGGCAGGCGCGCCCGATATCCGATTTCGACCACCGTTTAGAGGGTTTCGCCGCCTATCTGGCGATTGCAGGGGCAAAGCTCGTCCGTCTGCAGCGCGTCGAGAACGCGCAGCGTATCCTGCGGATTGCGGCCGACGCTAAGGTTGTTCACATAAACATGCTGGATGACATTGTGCGGATCGACGATGAAGGTCGCCCGCAACGCGACCCCGGCTTCCGAGCGGATGCCGAGGCCATCGATCAGCGAACCGTTCGTATCGGCGAACTGCCATGCCGGGTGGCTCTTTAGGTCGGCGTGATCGCGGCGCCAGGCGAGCTTGCAGAATTCATTGTCCGACGAGCCGCCGAGAACGACCGCATCCCGTTCACTGAATTCCTTGGCGAGGCGGCCAAATTCCGCGATCTCGGTTGGGCATACGAAAGTGAAGTCCTTCGGATAGAAGTAGATGATCTTCCATTTGCCGGGGAAGCTGTCCTGCGTGATGTCTTCGAAAGCGGACTGGCCGTTTTCTTCATGGTTGTTGAATTTCGGCTTCACGCCGACGACTTTGAAATCGGGAAGACGGTCGCCCACTCCGAGCATTGAATTCTCCTCCTGTGTTAATAGGTGCGGCGGAAAGCGAGCAGTGAAACCGCCGCCCGCGCAGGGTAAATAGGGCGCGGTTGAAGATTTATCAAATAGATAATATCTAACAACAAGATCAATTTTGCCGATGAGGATCGCTAATGACGCTGTTGCCCACTCTTCGCCAACTGCAATTTTTCCTGGCGCTCGTCCGGCGGGAGTCATTTTCACGGGCGGCGAATGACTGCTTTGTGTCGCAGTCGACCCTGTCGACGGCTATCAAGGAGCTTGAGTCGATTCTCAAGCGCCAGCTTGTCGATCGCTCAACCCGGCATTTTTCCCTGACGCCGGCGGGAAAGGAAGTCGCCGGGCGCGCAGCCCGCATTCTTGCCGAGGTCGAGGATCTCGTGCGTGCCGTTGAGCAGCGAAAGCCGCTCGAAGGCCCCTTCAATCTCGGCGTCATCCCTACCATCGCACCATTCCTGCTGCCGCGCGCGGCGGTTGGACTCGCAGCGAAATTTCCGAAGCTGGAGCTGTTTCTGCGCGAAGATCTGACGGCCGCGCTCGCGGAGCGGCTGGCGGACGGATCGCTGGACGCGGCCTTGCTGGCATTCCCCTATGATCTCCACGGTGCTGACTGGATCGAGATTGGCGAAGATCCGTTCCTGTTCGCCGCGCCTGCCGGGGACCCGATAGCGGCGCGAAAAAGCGTAAAGTCGGCTGACCTTAAGAACGCTCACCTGCTTCTTCTCGAGGACGGCCACTGCATGAGGGAGCACGCGCTCGAAGCCTGCAGTCTTCGTCAGGATGACGTTGGTGGAGCATTCAGTGCGACGAGCCTCTTTACGCTGACGCAGATGGTGCGCGCCGGCCTGGGTTCGACGCTGCTCCCGAAAATGGCGGTTGATGCAGGGCTCGCCGCGAATTCCGGCCTGGACGTCGCGCCGCTTGCCCAGCCCGCCCCCGCGCGGAAGATCGGCCTCGCCTGGCGAAAAGGGTCTGGCCGGCGCGAAGACTGCGAGCTTCTCGCCGAACATTTTAAGCTCGCGATGGCGAAAGGCGAGAAAGGCGCGGCGAACCGGGGGAACGCCTAAATATCCGCGGATTGGGGGACGTTGCGGTCCGGCGGAGAATTCGGCGCATGCTTGAGCGGCGCAATTTCGCCGCTGTCTGAAAGAAGCACCGCGATCGGTCTTGTTGACTCGAACTGCGCCAGAATGATCATGATCGTCACAGTGATCGGCACTGCGAGCAGCATCCCCGCAAAGCCCCACAGGGCGCCCCAAACAGCGAGCGACAGAAGGATCACAAGAGGGCTGAGATTGAGGCTCTTTCCAATTAGGCGCGGCTCAATCGCAGAGCTCATCGTCTGCTCCGCTCCGACCAGCAGCGCTAGCGTCAATCCGGCCGTCTGGAGGCCGCCGCCTTCCGGCTGGACGAGCGAAAGTATGACGGGCAAGCTGATCGCGCTGATCGCGCCGACGATCGGAATGAAGTTGAACGCGAATATCAGCAATGCCCAGAATCCTGCGAAATCTACGCCAATAAAGAGCATAATAAAATAACTGACGGTCGCAGTGACAAGGTTCGCGACGGTCTTCACTGAAATATATTGCCGAACAAGCGCGCCGATATCCCGAATGGTTTCATTGACCGCGCGACGCTGTTCGACTTCTTTGCTCAGTATATTGATTTTCTTGAATATTCGCCCACGCTCGACAAGCATGAATATGGTGTAAAGGAAGACCGTGACGAAACTTCCAGTAAGCGAACGTACTGCGGAACCGACCTCGGACAGCACCGGATTGATCATCGATAAGGCGGCGGACCGCAATTGGTCGACGCCGCCGATGAAGTCTTCCGGAATAGCTCCAGCCTCGCTCAGGCGGCGAATGCCGTCCTGCGTCACCTGACGCAGACGCTCTTCATAGAGCGGCGCCGCGCTGATCAGAGATTCGACATTGCCGCGAACGATTTCGATCAAAAGGACAAAGATCGAAACGATGAACGCGAAGGCGAACAGGTAGCAAAGCCAGTGCGGCGTAAACCGGCCAATCAGCGGCCCCCGCCGGATTGTCTCCTTCAGCGTAAAGATAAGAAAGCTCAAGAATCCGGCGACGACGAACGGAATGAAGATCGAGCGGCCGAAATACGCGATCACGGCGATCAGCGTGGCGAGCGCGAGGCCGTAAAAGGGACGAGCCGCCCCCCTGAGGCGAACGGCGCTAATGCGTTCTGCCGCAGCATCCGCTTGCATCCCATCCGCCGTGCCCATATTTCCATCCCTCCCGTCGGGCGTCATCCTTCAGCTAAGCTGATTTGACGCCTCGCGCCAGAAGCGGGACCACGAACGCCGGATTGTATGATCGTCGAACGGGAAATTGCATGGCGATCGCCGCTGAGCGCCTTTGCGCCGCTCGCAACTGTCGACGGCGCCATGCTTCTGCATGGCGGCGCCGCAGCAAGGGATGCGCGATGGTCTTTCATCGTCGCCTACCCGGTCAGACAGATTGAAAGCCGCGGCGTTGCGGTATTCATTGATGGCGAGCGTGTTGATACGACACCCTTTGCCGCACTGTCACAGCTTCACGCCGAACGTCGTGCAATGGCGGCGCCGAAATGTGGGGCGCCCTTCGTCAGCGGCTTTGTCGGTTTTGCCGGATACGAAAGCGGTCGCTTCGTCGAGCCGACAGCAACCGGCCCGAGATCGCCATACGCTCTTGCTGACTTTTATTTTGCAGCGTTTGACGCCGTCGCCGCCTTCGACCGAATTGATCGGCGAACCTTCTTGATCGGCCGATCTGAAGAATCGATCGCCGGCATGTTCGCCGCGATCGGTGAGGAGCGGGAGGGGTCTGCCTCGGCTTTTCACTTCGACCGCCTCTCATCCAATTTCTCTGAAAGCGCCTATCGCAGGGCGGTCGCCGAAGTGGTGGATCGAATTCGCAGGGGCGATTTGTTCCAGGCGAATATCTCGCAGCGGTTCGATGCCGCCGCCGCCGCGATCGATCCGTTCGACCTGTTCTGCGCAATCTCTGCCGAAAGCACCGCACCCTATGGCGCCTTTCTCAGCTTTGAAAACGCCAAGATTCTCTCGTTCTCGCCGGAGCGGTTCTTTTCCGTGCGAGGCGTAGACCAGGGTCGTTTCAAAATCTCCGCAGAGCCGATCAAGGGCACCCGGCCGCGCGGCGATACGGCTGAGGACGACGCGCGTTTTCTTGCCTCGCTCTTAGCGGATCCGAAGGATCGAGCCGAAAACATCATGATTGCGGACCTTGTTCGCAACGATCTGTCTAAGGTTTGCGAGGATCATTCAATCAATGAGGACGCGATTTGCGAACCCGTTATGCATGAGACTGTTCATCACCTTGTTTCCAGAATCAGCGGAATGTTGAGGCCGGACGTCAATGCAGCTGCTGCG
>CALKYG010000133.1 GCA_938003575.1 uncultured Alphaproteobacteria bacterium | reverse complement strand
CGAGGCCGCCTTCCGGCGCGTCCGGCGCGACGGCGATGAGGATCGCGGCCGGCGCCGGCAATAGCGCAGTTTCTGTCGGAAAATTCAGAACCGTCCGCCGGCGGCGCGCCGCAATCGCAACACAAAATGAACCAATCCGGGAGAGACTCTGGCCCGGTCGAGTAAGACGAAGGGCCACGGGGTATGGGGTCTAAACATCCGCCGCGCGCGGCCGCCAAACCGGCGAGCAAACGCGCCATCGTCAAGGATCCGCTTCTCTGTTGCGCGGACAAGGCGCGCGCCGTGGCGCCCTGCGGCGAATATGAGATTGAAACAATCGAGCCCTCAGGCGCGGCTTGCCATATCGGCCTTTGTTCCTGCGCGACGCAAAACCGCT
The DNA here is from genome assembly GCA_938003575.1 of uncultured Alphaproteobacteria bacterium. Taxonomy (GTDB): domain Bacteria; phylum Pseudomonadota; class Alphaproteobacteria; order Caulobacterales; family Parvularculaceae; genus Amphiplicatus. The sequence goes on along the minus strand of CALKYG010000133.1, from coordinate 3,252 downwards.
TCACCCTCTCCTTCGACGCTTTCCTTCAGCATTTGAATGAAGGCCGCATCGCGCTGACGCGATAGTCCGCGCCGCGCCTTGAAACTCCTCCGCATCCGGCCCATTCTCGGCGTCGCCGTCAGGAAACGCCAAGGGGGCGGGGTCTATCACGGACGAAATCCGAAGCGAGGCGTTCCGGTACAAGGCGTTCATCAGCTATAGCTGGGCCGACCGGAAATGGGGCGACTGGCTTCATTCAGCGCTTGAGACTTATCGCGCGCCGAAAACGCTCGGCGCGTCGGGCGCGCGTTTGCACCCGATCTTCAAGGACCGCGAGGAAGAAGCCGCAGGCCATTCGATCGGCTCGGCGATCGAAGCGGCGATGGGAAGTTCTGAATTCCTCATCGTCGTCTGCTCGCCGCGCTCGGCGCAATCACAATGGGTCAATCGCGAAGTCGCCTGGTTCAAGACGCATCGCGATCCGACAAAAATTCTCGCAATCATCATCGACGGCGAACCGATGGCCTCGCTCATCCCGGGGCGCGAGGCGGAAGAATGTTTTCCGAAAACGCTTCTCTACAAGGTCGGTGCCGATCTTCAGCTGACGGATGAAACAGAAGACGCCCCCCTCGCCGCCGACGCGCGCGAAACCGGCGACGGCAAGCGCGGCGCGAAGCTGAAACTCGCCGCAGCGATGCTCGGCGTCGGCTATGACGCATTGCATCGGCGCGACGACAGACGTCGCGCCGAGCGGCGGCGCATCGTCATGGGCGCGATGGCGGCCTCAATGGCGCTGCTCGGCGGATTGACGCTCTACGCATTCAATCAGCGCGACGCGGCGATCGCCGCGCGCAATGAGGCGGTTGTCGCGAGGAACGACGCGCGGTTCCAGCGCGACGAAGCGCAAAGCCTGGTCGAATTCATGCTGACGGATTTGCGCCAGCGGCTCGACGCCGTCGGCCGGCTCGACATTCTGGATACGGTCGCGGAACGGTTGAATGAAAGCTACGCGAAACAGGATTTGACAAAACTCGACGCCGACGCGCTCGGGCGCCGCGCGCGCGTGCAATTGCTGCTCGGCGAGGTCGACAATACGCGCGGAAATCTCGACGCAGCGCTCGCGCAATATAAAGAGGCCGCGGCGGCGACCGAAGAATTGCTACGCCGCGATCCAGACAATGAACAACGAATCTTCGATCATGCGCAATCAGTCTACTGGGTCGGCGATATCGCGCTTCGGCGCGGCGACATGGCCGCCGTCACCGATTACTGGACGCAGTATCGCGACTTCGGCGCGCGCCTCGTCGATCTTGATCCGGACAAGGATGAATGGAAGACAGAGCTCGCCTACGGGCGCCGCAATCTGGCGTCGCTGGCGTTTGATCGGGGCGACATGGAGGCGGCGACAATCGGTTTTCGCCTCGCGAGCGAGATTTCCGGAGCGCTCGCCGCAGCTGCTCCGCTCGATCGTGCGCGCCAGATCAATTTCGGCGACGACCTGCAGTGGCTGGCGCTGGCCCAAGAGCGCAGCGGGAAATTCGAGGAGTCGAGCGCTTCGTTATCAGCCGAGGACGCTATCTATGCGACTATCCTAGCCGCCGATCCAGCGGACGACGCAGTGTTGCGACAACGGGCGGTGAACAACCGAATTCAGGCGCGCCTCGCGGCTGCGCGCGGCGATATCGACGAAGGCCTCGCCCTGCTTGACGGTCTCTTTCCGCTGCATGAGAGCCAATTGTCTCAGGATCCGCAAAATACGAAATGGATAAACATCTACGGGATGCTGCAACTGGAAGCCGGCAGGCTCCGTCTCGCGTCAGGCGACATCGAGTCGGCGCGTCTGCTCGCGGCGGCCGCGATCAACACCGCGGAGCGCCTCATTTCGATTGATCAGTCAGCTGTCGATTGGCGAATCGACATTTATTGCGGCGCGCGTTTGCTGGCGGCGCGCGCCGATATTGCAGCAGGCGAACATGATCGTGCGCGGCGGCTCCTTGAAGAGGCCTCTTTAGCCGTCGAAGAGTATTCGACCGCGCGCGAGCAACATATCATCGACCAGTTTCGCATCTGGATCGATCTCTTGCGTTACCGCCTGGCTCAATCTTCTCGATCGCTTGACGTCGAGCGACGGAATTTGGCTGATAGAACAAGGGCGATCGAGGCTTTGCTTCCGAAGTCTGGCTTCGAAAGCAAAACAGTGTTCGTCGAGGCCTTGCTCCTCGCTGGAAAACCTGATGAGGCAAGGAGACTTGCTTCCGATCTCGAAGCAGCTGGCTATCGCCACCCTGATTTCATCAACCTAAAGACCCAACTAGCGGGGCTGGATAGGACAGAGGAAGCGCACAAGAAAAACTGAATCAAACAGGTCCAACCAGAGGAGAAAACACCATGTTACAGACAATCACTCTCGCTGCAGCGCTGTCGCTCGCCGCCAGCGCCGTCGTTGCGCAGGTCGGGCCGGTCGTGCCGACCTACCCTTGCGACCAGACGACCACAACTATCAACGCCCGCGTTTCGGTCACCCGCGAACAAGTACAGATCGGCCCCGACGAATACGTCCAGACCTATTACGATGCATGGAACGGCAATTGCTGGAATGCGACTCAAGACGCTTTTGATCTCGGCCCACTGGGCAATCAGGCGGTGACTTTTTCGATCACGATTTACGATCCGCAAGGACTCAATATTCGATTCACCGACGCCGACCATAACTATGGTTCGCCGAATGCGGCAAATGCCGTCGTCTTCGGCACGGTGAACAGCAAGGGCCGCGTCAACATTCCGCTTTCGACTTGGCCAATCCCCGGTACTTCGCCAACTGAACGGAACGAATTCTCGAATTTCAGCTTTTCAGAGGATGGCAAGACGCTAACCTTCACTGACCGCGACAATACGGGCCGGGATTATCATTTCGGCGTCTGGCTGGTCGACCCGCTTGGCAATAACGGCTCGGAATACCCCTTCATCTCCGATCCCGGCCGGCAAAGTACAGGTGGGAGCAACAAATAGTCGGTTTGTAGAAGCGGTCTTTATTTCGCGATTATGGCGGGCGTCGTTCGGCGCCCGCCAAGGCCTCTGTCTTGTTAAAATGAGCATTGATCTATATACTCAGCGTATTTATACTGTAATTCTTGACCACTTTCATTACTCAAAGAAAGGAAATTCAATCATGAAGCTCCGCCTATGCGCGGCCTCCGCGCTCGCGTTGATGTTTGCCCCCCCCCGCTTTTGCTGAGACCTGCGCGCTAGACGACCCGAACTTCATTCCGCCAG
>CALKYG010000132.1 GCA_938003575.1 uncultured Alphaproteobacteria bacterium | reverse complement strand
GAGGGCGAGGTCGGACTTGTCGACAAAGCGTAAAAGGGTCTGCATTTCCTGGCAGTCAAGGCGGACGAGGTCTTCAAATACGAACATTAGCGAGCGAATGCGTTCGGCGGCGCTCGGATTCTTCATTTCAAGCGCTTCCATGAATCGCCGCTCTGTCGAGCGATCGAAACTGTTGAAGATTTCGGCCATTGATTCATAGGGATCGCGATCTTGTCCGCGCGACAAGGCGGCCATGAATTCAGTGCGCAAAGTCACTTCAATCTGTTCAAGGACCTCTTTTTGTACAGATCCGAGATTGAGCATTCTCGATATGACTTCTTCGGCAAAAAGGGGCGGCAAGGCGCCAAGCACCTTGGCTGCGTGCTCCGGGCGAATGCGCGAGAGGATGACGGCGACGGTCTGCGGATGTTCGTTTCTGAGATAGCCGGATAGAACGCGCTCATTCACGTTGGCGAGTTTGTCCCACATGGTCTTCCCGGCTGGTCCTTTAATATCCTCAAGGATCAGTTCCGCCTTTTCGGCCGGCAGGACATGGCGAAGGAAACGCTGCGCCGACGCCGCCGATCCCGAGATTGCGCCGGTCGAAGAAAGATTCATGATGAAATCATAGAGCAGGCTTTCAACGACATCTGAGGCGACCGAGCCTAGTTTTGAAATCGCGCGCGTGACATCGCGGAGTTCATCTTCGTCGAACGACGCCCAAAGCGGTTTCGACGCCTCCTCCCCGAGCGCGAGCATGACGACGGCGGCGCGCTCTGCGCCAGTCAGGTCGTCGGCGGATGTGACTGTGCGGGTCGTCATGACGCTTGCCTGATCCAGCTCTTGAGAATGGCGGCGGACTCGTCGGAGTGCGATTTGACAACTTCGGAGACGCGCTTCAGAGACGACGCTTTAACCTTGCCGTCGACCTGAGCGAGGTCGATAAGGTTCTCAAGGCTGCTGGGTGACGGTGCGGGGAGCGCGTCCAGCGGAGATTGCGAAGCGAGTTCTCGGACCGACGTAGAGGAAGCCTGCGCGGAAGAATTTGAAATCATTGGCCGCAACACGAATGTGATGAGCGCGAGGGCGACAAGGGCAAGAGCGCCGACTTCCGCTGCGCGCATGATGAAAGCCTGGTCGAAAAAAGGCGGTGAGGAAGGTGCGGCGGCGACGCCCTGCGGCGCTGATGGTGCGACCGGCTGGAACGGCGCCTCGATAACATCTACCTGGTCGCCGCGAGCGGCGTTGTAACCGACAGCAGATCGAACGAGCGCGGTTATTCGCGAAAGCTCCTCGTCGCTTCGCGGCGCCGGGACGAGTGCGCCGGTCGCATCGGCGCGCATGCCGAGATTCAAAGCGACTGCGACCGACAGCCGCTTGACGCCGCCCATTTCCCGCACCTCATTGCGCACCGTACGCGTCATTTCGTAGTTCGTCGTCTCTTCAGTGCGGCGCGCAGTCGAGGTCGCAGATGTAAGAGACTGCGGATCGACAAGTTGCGCTTCCGGCAGCTGATTGGCGACGGTGACGCCCCGTGTCAGCGCCGGATCATTAGAGTTCGAGGCGTCCTCGACAGTCGTTGAAGAGAGCACCGTCTGGCTGTCGGGATCGATAATGTTCGCTGTTTCGGTGACGCGGCTGAAGTCAATGTCGGCCGCGACCTGAACGCGCAGGTTTTCAGGGCCGACGATCCGGCCGACAATGTCTTCCACCGTACGACGGATGCGGGCCTCCGTCGCTGATATCCGTTCATCGACGCCCCCGGCGGATGCGAACGGATTATCTCCGTCCTGACCGGAAGCGAGGAGTTCGCCCGCAGAATCGAGCACTGTCACGCGCGCCGGCGACAGGGACGGCACCGCCGAGGCGGCAAGATTGACGATCGCGCGAACGGAATGGCGGTCAAGGCCGGCCGGCGCATCAACGACGATGGATGCCGTCGCCTGCTGTTTGTCGCGCGAGAAGAGTTCACGTTCAGGCAGGACGAGGTGAACGCGCGCCGATCGTACGCCGGAGATCGTCGCAATCGTGCGTGCGAGCTCTCCCTCAAGCGCTCTAAGCCGGTTGATATTCTGCTGAAACGATGTCGCTCCGAGAACATCTTGATTGTCGAATATTTCGTAACCGACCTCAGCGGGTGACGCGACAAATCCGTCGCCGGCGAGTTTGACCTTCAAGCCGGCGCTGTCCCTTCGGGGCACATAAACCGAGATTTTTCCGCCAGCTTCACGAAGGTCGTATTCCACACCCTGTTGATCGAGGCGTGCAGCCAGATCTTGTCCGTCCTTCATTTCGAGGTCGGCATACAAAAGCGTCATCGGCGCGGCGCCGATTTTCATGACAATCAGCCCCATGGCGATCGCGACGCCGATCGTCATTCCGACGATCACAGCGAGCCGCGCAATCCCGAAGGATCGGATCATCCCCATCAGTTCGTTCACGGCTTTCGCCCTCACCAGTTTGACGGCTCCAACCCCTATGCCTTGGAGACGCCCGGCAAAATTTGCCCGGTGCAGCGTAAAAATTCCGTTATGCGTGAGAATGATTCTGCGAATTGGCGCCCAAGGCGCGCAAAAGCCCGTGCATCAACCGACGCACAGGCTTTCGGACTCTTTACAATTCGTTAAGCGCGGCTAGCGGTATTGTTGAACCCGCGTTGCGCGAAGACCCGGCATGCCGAATTGATCAATCGCCTTCTGCCACGCGAGAAATTCCTCGAGTGTCAGCTGATATCTTTCGCACGCCTCTTCGAGCGTCAGCAGTCCGCCGCGAACCGCCGAGACGACTTCCGCCTTGCGACGGATGACCCAACGCTTCGTCGTAGGCGGCGGCAAATCGGCGAGCGTCAGCGGAAGACCGTCCGGGCCGATGACATACGGCTCCTTCGATCGTGCTTGCGTCGCTTGTTGAGCGGCGGCGGTCATGCTTGTCGTCCCTTCAAAATACGCAACTCAGTATGCGCACCAT
>CALKYG010000131.1 GCA_938003575.1 uncultured Alphaproteobacteria bacterium | reverse complement strand
CGAGCCTTGTCCGATCGCAACCGAGAGCGTCTCCCCCGGAAACCAGGTCTGGTTTTCCGGCGCGCCTGCATAGAATCGGCGCTTCCAGGCGCGATCCGGGATGACGCCCGAATGCTGACCCGGGATGCCGAGTTCGAAAGTCTGATCAAGCCCCAGCTTGCGCGCGGTGTCGGCAATGACATCAACATCGATCTGCGTCGCCACAGTATAATAGAAGGTGTCGCAGGAGTGCTTGATCGACCCCTTCATGTCGACGGTTCCGTGCCCTTCCTTCTTCCAGCAATGGAAGAAACGATTGCCGTACCAGAACTTGCCGTTGCACCGAACACGGAATGACGGCTCGATGCCGGACCGCATCGCCGCAATCGCAGTCACCATCTTGAATGTCGATCCGGGCGGATAGATGCCGCCGAGCGGTTTGTTGAGGAGCGGCTTATATGGGCTTTCGTTAAGGTCGCGCCACAGATCGCTCGGAATTCCCTTTGTGAAGATGTTCGGATCGAACGCCGGCGTTGACGCAAGCACGAGGATGTCGCCGGTCTCGACATCGATAACGACAGCCGAAGCGCTTTCGCCCTCAAGCGCCTTCATCGCCGCAAGCTGCAATTCGGCGTCGATTGTAAGGCCCAGCGTGGCGCCCTGCACCGGCGCCTTGACGCTGCTTTCAATCTCCTCGATCACACGGCCGTGGGCGTTGACCTTCACATCCATGGCGCCTGACGCGCCGCGCAGCTCTTTTTCGTATGTGCGCTCAAGTCCGTCCCGGCCGACTTTGAAGCCCGGCTGTCGCAGTAACAGCTGCTGGTTCTCGTTCTCGGGTGCGGAAAGGTCTCGATCGGTCACAGCGCCGACATAACCGACGACGAACGCCGTCGCATTTCCGAGAGGATAATCGCGCGTCTCGCTGACTTCGGGATGCGCGCCGGGCAGATGCGGCAATTCATAATTGATCCGCGAAAAGTCATCCCACTCAAGGTTATTGACGACTTCCACCGGCGCAAAGCCGCGCGTTCTCTTTATCTCGCGCACCAGCCTTGCATGTTTGTCTTCCGGAATCTGAATAATCCTTCCGATCCGTCTTAACGCCTCTTCGGCGTCGCCCGCCTCATCAGGCATCAGCAGCAGCCGGAAATTCTGCCGGTTTGACGCAAGCGTGGCGCCGAAACGGTCGACGATTTCTCCCCGCAACGGCGCAATGATGCGCGTATTGAACTGGTTCTCCTGAGCGAGGCGTTGATACTTTTCATGCTCAAGAACCTGAAGCTGGAAGAGACGTCCGCCGATTCCCGCCAGGAGGAGACTGAATCCTCCGCCGAAAACTGCGGCGCGGCGCGTGACCACTTCTTTCTTTTCAGGATCGTTTGAATTGACCCGCATCGCTACACCTCAATGACGACGCGGCGATGCAGTTTGCCGAAAACGATCGCAAAAACCGGATAGACCGCGATCGTCGTCAGCATCTGGAATGCGAGGCCGCCGAGCGGCAGCAATGTCGACGACAACAAACTCATAAACAGCCACAGTATAATCGAGACGCTGGCCGCCGCCACCGCGAATCCCATCCAGACGACATGAACCTCCCGGCCGACAAAATAGGATTGCTGCGACATCGCGACATACTGGACCGCAAGGTAAACAGCGGGCCAAAGCCCAAGGGGGCCGCCGCTCAACAGGTCCTGCGCAAGCCCGATCAGAAAGATGCTCGCCGCCGGCAGGTGTCGCGGCGAATACAGCGACCAGAAATAGACGACCACCAGCGGGATCAACGGCGTCGGCGCCATGCCCTCAAACAGCCGTACCGGCGAGGCGAGCATCACGACGCCGAAAAGACCAAGGATGGTCGGCGTCGCCGCCCGCGCGATTCTGGCCAGGTTTTCAGCGCGCGGCGACATCCTAGTCGCCCTCGTCGGCGGTCGGCGGCGCCGGTTGGTTTGACGCCTGAGCGGAAGGCGCCGGCGTAGAGACTTCAGCCTGCGCTTGCGGTGCGGCCATGGGGGCGCCCTGCCGGTCGGCCGGCGGGGAGGGCGGCAGCGCCGCCGATGTCGCCGCTTCCGACGCTGCTTCCGGACCAACCTGCGGAAACTCGTAATTGATGATACGAACAAGGCGCGTTCGGGCGTAATCCGCCGCCAGTTCCACGACCGCTTCCTTGTCCGTGACTTTAGAAATGACGCCGACTGTAAGCCCGCGCGGCAGCACGCCGCCCGCGCCGGATGTGACGACCCGCTGTCCCGGCTTTATTCTGTCGCCGTTCGCCAGCATCGTGATCGCAATCGTCGGATTTGACGTCGAGCGACCGGCGAGGAGACCTTCCACAAAGGAATCTTCGACGAACACCGGGATGCGGCTTTGAATATCGTTCAACAACAGGATCCGGGACGCGTTTGGCGATACGTCCACGATTCGTCCGATCATTCCGCGCTCATCGACAACGGCGAAACCGATTGCGGCGCCGTCTTTCGAACCGGCATTCACGATCATTGAATGCGCGTAGGCCTCATTCGATTCACCGATGACAAAGGCGTTGATCGGCCGCTCCGACGGCGGCGACTTGTAGACGTCAAGCTCTTCGAGCGCTGCAATGACGGCGCGCAGCGATCGGGCTTCTTCCTCCCACTGCCGCAGCGCAGCGTTCTCTTCGCGCAGCGCCTTGTTCTGCTCAAGCACGCGGAAATAATCGCCGATGTTCCCGACACGATCGTTGATCCAGGCGATCGGGCCGGAAAAGAATCCGAGGACCGGAGAGGCGGCCTCGATGGCGGCCTCCCGCGCCTTCTTGAAGACCGACGCTTCCGCCGCATAAAGGCTCGACAGGAGCAAGATCAGCGAAACGAGCGAAAAGAGCAGCAGGCCCACTTGCGAATTCGAGCGCCCGCCGAAGACTTCCCGCTTGTCCTGCCCGAGCAGTTCCATAGTTTATTTCGGCCCTTCAAATTGACGAAGGCGCCGAGGCGAAACCGCCCGGCGCCCCCCTCTTATTCATTGAATCGGGCCGAAATTACCAAGGATTTGAAGCGTTCGCCCCGATTTTTTCGACCCCTAAATGGCGGACGAAAGAACGCCGCGCATCGCCTTTTCGTTTTCGAGAGCCGCGCCGGTGCCCAAGGCGACGCAGCAAAGAGGATCGTCCGCCACCGAAACCGGCAGCCCTGTTTCGTCGCGAAGGACCTGATCGAGATTGCGCAACAGCGCGCCGCCGCCGGTCAGCATGATGCCTGTATCCACGATGTCGGCCGCCAGTTCCGGCGGGGTCGCCTCCAGAGCGACCTTCACCGCCTCTATAATCTGGCTGACCGGTTCGGCCAGGGCCTCGGCGACCTGAGCCTCGCCGATCCGGACCTCTTTCGGGACGCCATGCATCAGGTCGCGGCCCTTAATCTGAATCGTAACGCCCGATCCTTCGGTCGGAATCATCGCGGAACCGACTTCCTTTTTAATCCGCTCAGCCGACGCCTCGCCAATCAAAAGATTATACATGCGGCGAATATAGCCGATGATGGCGTCGTCCATCTTGTCGCCGCCGACCCTGACGGACCGTGAGTACACGATGCCGCCGAGCGACAGGACGGCGACCTCCGTCGTGCCCCCGCCGATATCAACAACCATCGAACCGGTCGGCTGGGTGACCGGGAGACCCGCCCCGATCGCGGCCGCCATTGGCTCCTCGATGAGTTCGACCTTGCGCGCGCCGGCGGAAAGCGCCGATTCCTGGATGGCCCGGCGCTCAACCGCGGTCGCCCCGGACGGGACGCAGACCACGATGCGCGGGCTCGCGAAGGACCGGCGGTTATGAACCTTGCGAATGAAGTGCTTGATCATCGCCTCGGCGACTTCAAAGTCGGCAATGACGCCGTCTCGCATCGGCCGAATGGCTTCGATCTCACCTGGCGTTCGGCCGAGCATTTCCTTGGCTTCGTTGCCGACAGCTCGAACAAGCTTGCGCCCGCCCCGTGTCTCGATCGCCACGACTGAGGGTTCGTTGAGAACGATTCCGCGTCCCTTCACGTAGACTAGCGTATTGGCCGTTCCCAGGTCGATCGCCATGTCCGCTTCCTCGCTGCCTTCGACGCTGGCGCCGTCGGCATCGAGAAAACGCGCCAGCTCCGCCGCGCGCAGCAGCAACAGCCGGCCCTCGCTCTGCTCGATGATGATCCACTGCGGGCCGCGTTGCAGCAGGG
>CALKYG010000130.1 GCA_938003575.1 uncultured Alphaproteobacteria bacterium | reverse complement strand
ACTTTTAATCAGAGGGTCGATGGTTCGATCCCATCCGGGCTCACCACTTTCCTTATTGTTTCAACGGATTTTGCGAGCGGCGATTGATCGCCGCGCACCAGGCGGAAATATGGACCCATTCCGCAGGCGGAAGCGGCGCGAATGGGCCGCAGCTCGGCGCTCAGGCGCCAAGCGCATTGCCCGGTTGCAAATAACCGACGCCGCCGATCAGGCCATGCGCCCGGCGATCAGGTCGACGACGCCGTCGATGAAATCGAGATGATCGGCGTCGATCTCGTGGGCGTCGATTTTCACGCCGAACTTTTCTTCGATATGGGCGACGAGCTTGAGGCTGCCGAGCGAGTCGATGATTCCGTCGCTGATCAGGCGAATATCATCTGTCAGGGCCGCCGGATCCTCGCCCGGAAGGAATTCTGTGAGGACGAATGTCCGCAGCGCCTGTTTGATGCCCGCCTTGTCCATTTTAAAGCCCCGCGCCTGAACTCAAGGAAATCACCGCCCTACAGCTGCAATTATTCTGCCAGCGCAGCAAGCCGTTTCCGGCCGTGGCGGCATGAAAATCGCAGGCGGTCAGCACGCCGAACCGTCAAACCCGGGAAGGTTAACAACAAGGACCGCTTCGATCGTTTGCGGGACGCCGGGAAGGGCTGTGAAAATATCATCGGCCGCTTCCCGGCAAATGCAGAGTGATTATAACGTGACGACAGACGGGGTGGGCTGAAATGTCGGATGCGGGACTGCGCGGCGGCGGCGCGAAACAGTTAGACGCCGGGTTGAATTTGGCCGCCGTTATTTCGGCGGCGCCGGTCGCGCTTATTCTCGCCGGCTGTCTCATTCTTGCGATTGATCTGTCGCTCGATTTTCTCGGCCAATCGCGGCCGGGCTTCGGCGTAAAGCAGATCCTCATGGCGGGCGCCGGCGCCCTGTCGGTTTGCGCCGGCGCCGCCGCGCTCATCGTCTCGGGCCGCCTTTCCGCCCGAGAGGCGCTGAAGTTCGGCGTGCTGACGGCTCAGGTCGGGCTGATCGCCTTTGCGCTCAACATCTACGACATCGAAAACATCGCCTATTCGCAGTATCTGACCGTCCTCATCTTCTGCGGGTTCATCGCCAATCATTTTCTGCCGGCGTCCTGGCGGATGGCGTTCTTCCTTGCGCTGTCGCTGGCCGCCGTTTTCGGCGTTCTCCATCTGCAAAACGGGCTCATCGTCATCGGCGTGGGCGCCGCCCTGATCGGCGTCTGCCATATCAAGGCGCCGATGATCGTCCGGATCGTCATTCTCATCGGCGCCATGGCGGCGCTCGGCGCGGTCCGGGGCGGGCTGGCGCCGGCGAATTGGTCAGAGGCGGCGTTGCCGATCCTCGCCTCCATGTTCATGTTCCGCCTGTCGATCTACCTTTACGACATAGCGAACGGAAAAGGACCGAAGAGTTGGCCGCAGCGCTTCGCCTATTTCTTCATGCTGCCGAATGCGGTGTTTCCGTTCTTCCCGGTGGTCGATTTTACGAGTTTCGGCCGGACCTATTACAATGAGGATGCGCTGAAAATTTATGAGCGGGGCGCGTCGTGGATGTTGCGCGGCCTTGCGCACCTGCTGCTTTACCGCATCGTCAGCTATTATCTCGTGATTGATCCTGCGGCGGTTTCCGGCCCGCTCGACTTTTTCTATTACGTGACCACGAACTTCTTCCTATATCTGAAGGTCTCGGGACTCTTTCATCTGATTATAGGCGGCATGCTGCTGTTCGGCTTCAATCTGCCGGAGACGCATACGCGGTTTTACTTCTCGAACAGCTTCATCGACTTCTGGCGGCGCATCAACATCTTCTGGAAAGATTACATGCAGAAGATGGTTTTCACCCCGTCGTTTGTCCGTCTGAAGCGGTGGGGCGTCGGGCAGAACGCGGCGATCCTTGCCTCGATGCTGGCCGTCTTCTTCGTAACCTGGGTCCTGCACGCCTATCAGTGGTTCTGGATTCGCGGATCGGTCCATTTGAGCGCGACCGACGCGTTTTTCTGGGGCTTTCTTGCCGTCATGCTCGTCGTTCAAACGAGTTATGAAATGCGCCTTGCCGCGCAGCCGAAAAAGCCGGCCGGACGGCGGACGCCGCTCGGCCACAAGGCCATGCTCGTTCTGAGAACGTCAGCGACGATGGTCACGATCTTCGTCCTCTGGTCGTTATGGACATCGGCGACGTTTGATGAGTGGTTTGAGCTTCTTCATGCCGCCGGCGCGCCGCGCCTCGGCGCCGGCGCCGCGATCAGCGATTACCTCGTCGCCCTTGCGATCGCGGCCTTTGCGCTTTTCGTCCTTGGATTGACGCTCGGCGTCACTTTCGGCATCGGCCCGCATGCCTCCGAGGCGCCGCGCAGGCCGCTTGCAAAGCGCAAGGAGCAGCCGTTCTATGCGCCCGCTGCGGCAAGGCTGGCGTTTGCCGGCGCGCTCTGCGCGCTTCAGTTTCCGGTCCTGACAGCGCCGTTCAGTTCAGGGCTTCAGCAATTCGCGCTCGACATAGGAACGTCCAAGCTCAACGCGCGCGACGCAGCGGCGCTTGAGCGCGGCTATTATGAGGGGCTGACGGACGTCAACCGGTTCAACACCGAGTTATGGCAGCTTTATTCAAAGCGGCCGACCGGATGGGTCGACATCAGGGTGACAGAGGCGGCGCGCGACACCGGCGACTACCTTCAATATGAACTGAAGCCGTCGACAAGCATCATATACAAGGGCGCGCCCTTTCAGACGAACCGCTGGGGCATGCGCGACAGGCATTACGCCAAGGAAAAGCCCGAGGGCGCGTTCCGCTTTGCATTGATCGGCGATTCAAGGGCGATGGGGTACGGCGTCGCCGATCCGGACGTGTTCGAGAACATTCTTGAAGAGCGCATGAATGCGGAATTGAAGAGCGCGAAATTCAACCGGTTCGAAATCCTTAATTTCGGCGTCGCCGACTACAAGCCCGTGCAGCGGCTGATGGTCATCGAGCGGAAGGCGCTGGAATTCTCACCCGACGCTGTCATTTATTTCGGGCATTTCGACGACTTTGAGCTGCGGCATCTCGCTGAAGCGGTCGAGAACGGCATTGATCTTCCTTATCCAGAGCTTTCGGAGATTGTCGCCAGATCAGGCGCGACGGCGAACATGTCGAAGGAGGAGATCCGGCGGCGGATTTACGCCCATGAAGACGAGGTCGTTCAATTCGTCTTCAGGCGCATGGCGGCGATCGAGAAGGAAAAAGGCGTGCCGATCATCTGGGTCTATTTGCCGTCGGTGAAGGTCTATACGGCCGAGGAAAAGGCGGCCTGTGAGCGCCTGATCGCCATGGCGAAGCAAGCGGGCTTCACGACGATCGATCTTTTCGGCATGTTTGACGGCGAGGACATGAGCAAGCTCTGGGTCGCCGAATGGGACTATCACCCGAATGCGCTTGGCAACAGGAAGATTGCGGACCGCCTGTTCGACGAGTTCCTTGCAAGCCCCGTCGTCGCCGGCCTCATGGAGATCAACCCGCCGACGACAGACCAAGCCACTTCGCAATGATATTGCGCTGCATCTCGGAGGTGCCGGAATAAATCGTGCCGGCGACGGCGTCGCGCAAGGTGCGTTCGACGCCGTATTCCGACATGAAGCCGTAACCGCCGAGAACCTGCACCGTGTCGAGCGCCGACTGCACGAGCGCCTCACTCACGAAAAGCTTTGTCACCGATGCGTCGAGGCTGACGCTCTGGCGTTCGTCGAGCATCGACGCCGCACGATAGACAAGGAGGCGGCTCGCCTCGAGCCTTACCTTCATGTCGGCGATCTTGTGCGAAACCGCCTGATAATGGCCGATCTTCTTGCCGAATGAGGTTCGCGTGCGCGCGTAATCGACCGCGAGGTCCAACAGGCGCTCCATCGCGCCGACATGCGCGGCGACGAGACAGATCCGCTCCCACTCCATCGACTGCGAAAAGATCGGCCCGCCGCCGCCGACGCCGCCGAGGACCTGCGCCTTCGGCACGCGGACATCCTCAAAGACAAGTTCGCCGATCGGGCAGGTGCGAAGCCCCATTTTCTTGAAGGTCTGTCCGCGCTTGAACCCCGGGACGCCGGCGTCGACGAGAAAAGCCGTGATGCCGCCCATGAAGCCTTTTTCAGGCGCCGTCGCCGCATAGACGACGGCGACGTCCGCGACCGGTCCGTTTGAACTGAATATCTTGGCGCCGTTGATGATGTAATGATCGCCGTCGGCGACAGCGCGGGTCTTCATGGTGAATGCGTCCGAGCCGCCTCCCGGCTCCGTCATCGCGTTCACGGCGACAAGGGAGCCGTCGCAAAGGCCGGGGAGATAGCGTGACTTGAGTTGGCTGTCGCCGTGTTTCCAGATTGGAACGACGCAGGCGAGAAGGTGCGCGCAGACCGCGAACGCAAGGCCGCCATCCTCGCATCCGCGGCCCAGCGCCTCCAGGCCGATGGCGGTGGTCAGCGCATCGGCGCCGGAACCGCCGAACGCCGGGTCGACCGGCAGGCCTTGCAGCCCCATCGCGCCGCACTTGCGCCAGAGCTCGCGCGAAAACTCATGCGCTTCGTCGCGTTCGGCTGCGCCCGGGCTGAGCTCCTTTTCAGCGAAACGCCTGATCTGTTCTTTCAGAACGCGCTGTTGTTCGGTCAGCGAGAAGTCCATCAGGAGAGTCCCTTCAAGGATTGATAGTCGATCTTGTCCGTCGACGTCTTCGGCAAGGCGTCAAGGAACACGAACTGATCGGGCGTCATATAAAGCGGCAGATTCTGCGAGCAGTGTTTTTTCATCTGGATGATCGACGGCTTTTCCTGGCTCGACCAGGCGACGAAAGCGCGAATGACTGTTTCATCATTGGCGCCGGGCTGCGCAATCGCGGCCGCCTCCGCGACCGAGGGATGCCGGTTCAGCGCGGCTTCGATCTCTCCAAGCTCAATGCGATATCCCCGGCGCTTCACCATGCGGTCGCGGCGGCCAATGAACAAAAGCGCGCCGTCTGCGCGCCGGCGGACGATGTCGCCGGTGCGGTACCAGTCGCGGCCGGACTTTTTCAGGAATGCTGCGGCGTTGCGTTCGGGCAGGTTCCAATAGCCGAGCATGACGGATCCCCCGGCGATCAGAAGTTCGCCTTCCTCGCCGTCGGGAACAGGATCGCCGCTGTCATCGGCGATGAGCGCGGTGTCGCCCGAGCAGGGAAAGCCGATCGGCAGGGCGCCGCTTTCTTCATTGAAGTCCTCGGGCGCCCTGAAATAGGTGCATACGTTCGTTTCGGTCGGGCCGTAAAGATTGTAGATCGCCGTTCCCGGCAGCGCGCGAATGAGCCGCGCCAGCTGCTTGGGCGGGTAGACTTCGCCGGCGGCGATGGCGATCCGCAGACGGCGAAAGCGCGTTCGGTCGACAACGCCGGCGTCCACCAGCATGCGCAGGATCGACGGCGTGGAATACCAGACCGATATGCCGAATTCCTCGATCGCCCTGGCGATGACATCCGGCTGCTTTCCGGCGACCGCGTCGATCAGCACGATTGCGCCGCCATGCTTGATCGGCGTGTAGATATCGAGGATCGAGAGATCGAAATGAAACGGGGCGTGCGAACTGAAAACGTCGCCGGACGAAGGCGCCAGTTCGGCGGAACACCAGTCGATAAAGGCGAAGGCTGTCTGATGGCTGTGCATCACGCCTTTCGGCTTGCCGGTCGAGCCTGACGTGTAAAGGATGTAAGCGAGCGACGGATCGAGGCTTGCGGGCGCCGCGTCTTTTCGCCCGGCTTGCGGCGACAGGAGGACGGTCCCGTCAGAATGATTTGAGGGGCCGGCCAGCGGCTCAACGCGCCAATCGCCGGCGCCGCGGATGAGATTGGCGGCCAGCCCGCCTGCAAGCGCCTGATCGGCGATCACGGCCGACGCTTCGCAATCGGAGAATATGAATCCGTTGCGCGCCGCCGGCGCCGAATAGTCAACCGGCACATAGGCGCCGCCCGCCTTCATGACGCCGAAGACCGATGACAGGGCGGCGATCGATTTCGGCATGCACATGCCGACCCGGTCGCCCGGCCTTACCCCAGCCGCCGTCAACTGCGCGGCGATCGCGTCGGAATAATCATCGAGGCCGCGATGGCTGATGCGGGCGCCGGACGGTTCGAAGGCGGCCGGCGCGTCGCCATTCCCGGCCGACGACCGGCGCAGCAAGTCCTCGAGGCGCATCCAATGCTCTCCAGTTTCGACGGGCGCATTCGACCGCGTTGAGGCGCCGCCCCGAATATCCGCCAGCAACGGAACTCACTAATCATAAAAGTCTTATTAGGCTATGAGCGGAAGCGGGCTTTCCATCGCTTTCGACCGGCCGGAGCGCGTTTAACGACAGGTTAAATCGCCCGTCGGCGCTTTTCCGGGTCGGCCAATCATGGTCTCTTGCAAGGGGCGACAGGCGATGCGCGAGAGGCGATGTGTCAAGGTGCGAGATCAGTCCGGTTGAAACGACGCGCGGGGAAGGTCCCGTCATTCTCGGCATGCCCCATGCGGGAACCGGCGTCCCGGATGAAATCCTGCGCCGGCTCAACGACGAGGGGCGCACGCTGCGCGACGCCGACTGGCATGTCGACCGGCTTTATGACGGATTGCTGCCGGGCGCGACAATCGTGCGGGCGAATTTCCATCGCTATGTCATCGACGCGAACCGCGATCCTTCGGGTGCGTCGCTGTACCCGGGGCTGAACACTACGGGCCTCGTTCCGGCGACGAATTTCGACGGCGAACCGATCTGGCGCGATGAGCCGGACGCAGAAGAAGTCACGCGCCGGCGCATCGCCTATCACTCTGTTTACCATGCGGCGCTCGCCGCAGAGATCGCGCGCGTGAAGGCGATTCACGGCGTCGCCTTGCTTTATGATTGCCATTCGATCCGCTCACGGATCCCGCATCTGTTCGACGGCGCGTTGCCCGACCTCAACATCGGCACGAATAACGGCGCGACATGCGACGCCCGCATCGAAAACGCCGCCGCCTGCATCGCCGCCCGGTCCGGATACGCTCACGTCGTCAACGGCCGTTTCAAGGGCGGCTGGACGACGCGGCGTTACGGACGTCCGATGTCAGGCGTTCATGCGATCCAGATGGAGCTGTCGCAGGCGCGCTATCTCCGGACCGAATCTCCGCCGTTCGAATATGATGAGGCGAAAGCGGAAAAGCTGAGGGCGGTTCTCCGCGAGATTCTGGAGAGCCTCGCCGCGCTCGCGCTGGAGGTGAAAGGATGACGGCGATCTTCGCGCGACGCGCCCGCTTGCCTTCCGGTTGGGCGCATGACGTTGCGGTCGCGATAGACAGGGGACGCATTGCGACGATAGCAGCCGGCGCCGCCGCGCCTCCGGGCGCATGCCGTGTCGATACCCTGCTGCCGGCTCTTTCCAATCTCCACAGCCATTCGTTCCAGCGCGCCATGGCCGGCATGACGGAACACCGCTCGGCCGGGCGTGAGTCCTTCTGGACCTGGCGCGATCTCATGTACCGTTTCGCGCAGACGATAGAGCCCGAGGAAGTCGAGGCGATCGCTGCGCTGACCTTCATGGAGATGCTGGAGGCCGGCTACGCCGCCGTCGGTGAATTCCATTACCTGCATCACCAGAAAGACGGGACCGCCTATGCGGCGCCCGATGAGCTGTCGCAGCGCATTTTCGCCGCGGCGGCCTCGGCCGGAATCGGCCTTACGCATTTGCCGGTTCTCTATGTCTATGGCGGCGCCGGAGAAAAACCGCTCGCCGGCGGGCAGGCGCGGTTCGGAAATGACGTCGACCGCTTCAACAGGCTCGTTGACGCCGCGGCGCGAAACCTGCCGACGTCAGATGCGCGCATCGGGATCGCGCCTCATTCGCTGCGCGCGACGTCGCCCGCCGTCCTTGAGGAGGTTCTCAGCGCGCATGCGGCGGGCCCCGTTCACATCCATGTCGCCGAACAGCCAAAGGAGGTTGACGATGTGAAAGCGTGGCTCGGCGCGCGCCCGGTCGAATGGCTGCTTTCAAATTGCGGCGTCGATGAGCGGTGGTGCGCCGTTCACGCGACGCACATGACCGATGAAGAAACGCACGCGCTCGCGAAAAGCGGCGCCGTCGCCGGCCTTTGCCCGATCACGGAAGCCAATCTCGGCGACGGCGTTTTCAACGGCGCCGTCTATCTTTCTGCGGGCGGCTCATTCGGCGTCGGCTCCGACAGCAATGTGCGCATTTCGCTGACGGAGGAATTGCGCATGCTGGAATATTCGCAGCGCCTGCGTGACCTTTCTCGCAACGTGCTCGCGGCCGAGGGTGCGGGCGTCGGCGAGACGATCTATCTCGGCGCGGCAGGGGGCGGGGCAAGGGCGCTCGGCCGCGAGGCCGGCGCGATAGAAGAGGGGTTGCTCGCCGACCTTGTCGCTGTTGACGCATCATCGCCCGCCTTGTGCGCGCTCGACGAAAATCGCCTCCTCGACGGGTTATGTTTTGCAGCGGACGACAGCGTCGTGACGGATGTGTGGTCGGCCGGCCGACAGGTCGTCAGCGCGGGGCGGCATGGCGCGCGCGAGGCGATCGCCGCGCGATACGCAAAGGCGATTGCGGCGCTGAAGGCCCGCGCCTAGGCGCGGGAGACCGCGAGCGCCGCGCCGTCAACGGAGAGGCGCTGCGCGTCGTTCGTTTCGAACAGCACGAATGACCCCGGCGCGGCCCTGCCGAACCCTCCGATCTCGACATCGCCCCGCAGCGGAAGAACGCCGACGCCGGCGATGTCATACGCGCCCCCTTCGAGACGGATGACGTCCATCGCCGCGCGGGCGGGATCGTAGATGAGATTGAAATCGCGGACCGGCCCGCCGGCGAGCCGGCAGCGGACTGAAACGCCGCCCGGAAACCGGACGGGCCTCGCGGGCGGGGCGCTGATGACGCCGCCGGGACAGTCGAGCATAAGGCCCGCGCCCTCGATGACTGTCAGGACGCGCATCATGCCAGGAAACAGCGAAAACGGTCCGTCAGCGTCGACGTCGGCGACGGAAAGACGCCAGATCATCCCCCGTTCATCCGTGGAAAGAGCGATCTCGCGCGTGACCCCGCCGCCGTTCCTCCATGGTGCGGGCGGCAGGTCGCCGATCATGATCTTCCGCATAAGCCGCGCCCCCGACGGAGGAGTGTTGAATCTTGCCGCGAATGCGACAATGCCACCTTCCGCGGGAAATCAAAATTAGCCGGACGGCGCGACGCTGACCCCATGAGAATCGGCGGCGCAAAACCCTATGTGTTCAAGCCCGCCCGGCGCGTTTTCGCCGGCCGGGGCCGGTCCATGCTGACTTTCGGCGAGTGGAAGATCGCCTTTGCGGCGATGGCGTTCGGCGGCGCGGTTGCCGCCTTGTGGGTCGGCGCGCCCGTTGTCGGGGGGGAGGGCCTGGCGCTTTCGCCGCCGCAATTAACGATGTCGGCGCCGCCCCATCCCCGGTCCCAACCCGAGCCGCAGTCCCGGCATGAAGCGATCGGGGCCGTACCCGCTTCGGCGGAGGCGAGGGCGCCGGCGCCGCGCGGTCATGTGATCGCGGAGGCGGCGCGGGTCGTCGACGGCGACACGCTTTATCTCGAAGGCGTTTCAACGCGCATAAGGCTGTGGGGCGTCGATGCGCCGGAGCGGGACGAGAACGGGTTTGAAAAGGCGAGCGAAACGCTCGCTGCGCTGGTCGCCGGGCGCGTGCTCGCATCCGAGCAGGTCGATACGGACCCCGATGCGCGGATCGTC
>CALKYG010000129.1 GCA_938003575.1 uncultured Alphaproteobacteria bacterium | reverse complement strand
CTTGCTCGACGACCGGCGCAAAACGCCGAGAGACGATTTCATAACGCAATACGCGCGAACGACAGCGGCCGCGGGCGACTTGTCCGAGGCTGAAATCCGCATGCAGCTGCTCGGCGTCATCCTGGCGGGGTCGGATACGACGCGCACGGGGACCGCGTCGGTCCTGTCGCAATTGCTTCAGCATCCCGAGCAATGGGCGCTCGTCTGTGAGGACCCTGACCGCTGGAAAAAGCCGGCGGTTGAAGAGGGGCTGCGCTTTGATCCGCCGGTCGGGTCCGTGCCGCGCTTTGCGATTCGCGATTTTGAAATTGACGGCGTCAGGATTCCGGCAGGCCAGCCGGTCTCGATGTCCGTTCTTGCGGCGCTGCGCGACCCGGATGTTTACCCTGACCCAGACCGGTTCGACATTCGGCGCACCGGACTGCCGCGATGGAATATCGCCTTCGGCGGCGGCGCGCACCGGTGCCTTGGCGAGGCGCTCGCGAGAGCGGAAATGGAGGAATCGATCGCGGCGATTGCGCGGCTCGCGCCGCAGACGCGGATCATCGGCAAGCCGCCGACCATCAAGGGGCATGTCGCCATTCGCCACATCGACCAGATGACCGTCGAGTTCCTCTGATCTTTCCCAGGGAAAAAATGGACGATGACGCTCTCGATTGCGGCGCCTCAGAAGGCGCGGATTGACTCGATAGACTTCCTGCGCGGGCTTGTGATTGTCATCATGGCGCTCGACCATGTGCGCGATTTCACGACGAATGTCCGCTTTGATCCGCTCGATCCGGAACAGACCAGTCTTGCTCTCTATCTGACTCGGTGGATCACAAATTTCTGCGCGCCGGTGTTTGTGTTTCTTGCAGGCGCAAGCGCCGGCCTCCAGCGGAATTCGGGAAAGTCGCAAGCCGAGCTTTCGATGTTTTTGCTCACCCGCGGCCTATGGCTCATCTTTCTGGAGCTTACCGTCGTGTTTTTCGGCTGGACGTTCGCGCCGCCGCTCGGCGTCGCATTCCTGCAGGTGATCTGGGTGATCGGCGTCAGCATGATCATTCTGGCGGCGCTTGTCTGGGCGCCGACCTTTCTGATCGCGGCGTTCGGTCTTACGCTCGTCGTAGGCCATAATCTCTTCGACGGCTTCGGGCCGCCGCCGTTTACACAGGCTTCGGGCGTCAGCGATGCGGTCTTGATGCTGCTGCATTCGCCGGGTTTCATCGGCGCGCCGTTTCAGGGGCCGTTCATCGCCTATCCGATCGTGCCGTGGGTCGGCGTCATGGCGCTCGGATTTGTCTTTGCGGACATATTCCGCCTTGACGCCGTCCGCAGGAGAAAACGGCTGCTGGCGGCCGGCGCCGCGCTGATCGCCGGTTTCTTCCTGTTGCGCGGCGTCAATCTTTACGGGGATCCGGCGCAATGGACGGCGCAGGGTTCGTTCCTGAAGTCCGCGATGTCGTTCTTCAACACGACGAAATATCCGCCGTCGCTTCTGTTCCTGATGATGACGCTCGGACCGGCGGCGATCGTTCTGGCGAATGCTGAAAAATGGCGCGGCGCGCTTTATGACGCGCTCGTCCTCTTCGGCCGCGTCCCCCTGTTCTTTTACATCCTGCACATCTATCTCGCCCATTTGGCCGGCGCGGCGCTTGCGCTTTCACAAGGCTACGGATTGACGGATGCGATGTTCCTGCTTTTCAAACCGCCCGCGGGGTTCGGCGTCGGTTTTCCCGGCGTTTACGCCTTCTGGGCGCTGGTCGTCGTCACGCTTTATCCCGCATGCCGATGGTTTGCCGGGGTCAAAAGGCGATCAAGGAAATGGTGGATGTCCTATTTCTGAGTGTCAGGGCGTTGCGCTGACGAACCAGACTGCCGCTGCGAAGTCGACGCCCTCGCCGGCGGCGAAGGGCGCAAAGGCCGCCTCGACATCATTCAGTACGACGCGCTGAATTTCGGCGGGCTGCGCGCGCACGATCTCGCCGACAGAAAGGGCCCCGATGACGAACTCCGCCGCGGATCTCGCGGTTGCGCCCTTGCCGCCGAGGAGAACGCGTCCCCGCCAGGGGACGAGAGCGACATGCGCGTAGCCGGCGTCGGAAAGGATCTGGCGCACATAATCAGGTTCGGCGAAGGCGAACGGGCCCGGCGCGCGCGGAACCGGCGGCGGCAGCTCAATATGTTTCGACAGGACGCCGAGCACGGTCATGATCCATTGATTTTCAACGGGCGCCGCCCAGCACGCGAAGCGAACGCGCCCGCCCGCCTTCAACGACGGCCTGAGATTTCGAAAGGCGGCGACCGGATCGTCGAAGAACATGACGCCGAAACGCGAGAACAGAAGATCATAAGCATGCTTCTGCAGGCTCACGGTCGTCGCATCGGCGGTGATCATGGCGATATTCCTGACGCCGCCGAGCGCCGCGCGGCGCAGCGCCGCGTCAGTCAGCGCATGGGAGATATCAAGGCCCGTGGCGGTTCCTTCCGGACCGACCGCCCGCGCGAGCGCAATCGTCGTCGCGCCGCCGCCGCAGCCGACATCGAGAACGGTTTCGCCGCGCCGGGGTTCGGCCGCGTCGATGAGGGCGTCGCCGATCCCCGCGATCATTTCCTCGAAAAGATCGAGATTGGCGAGCCAGCGCTCACCCATTTCGCCCGCCCAGTCCTCGCCGCGAATCGCCTTGGGGTCCGACGCCGTCATGAAGCTCTCCCTGATCACCGATGTTCCCGGATTTCCGAATAGCACCGCGAGCCGCCCTTGTTGCAGCGTTTTCCGCAGGGCGGGTAATAGGTCGCAACCCTTCGGCGTGTTATGCGACGCCGTGATGGAATTCGTCGACGACGGCATTGTCCTTTCTGCGCGCGCGCATGGTGAGACGGCGGCGGTGGCGGAGATTTTCACGCCTCATCACGGCAAATGGGCCGGGCTCGTTTACGGCGGACAGGGAAGAACGCAGCGGCCTATTCTGCAGCCCGGGAACGCCGTCCGCGCATCGTGGAAAGGGCGGCTTAACGAAAGTCTCGGCCATTTCACGCTGGAACTTACCCATGCTCGCGCCGGCGAACTGATGCAGGATCGCCTGTCGCTCGCCGGTCTGACGGCGGCGTGCGCCGTCGCCGCGGCGGTCCTGCCCGAACGCGAGGCGCATGCGCGCGCATACCATACGATGCGCATCCTTCTTGATCATCTTGCAGACATTGATGTCTGGCCGGCGCTGACGGCGCGCTGGGAGCTCGGCCTTCTGGCCGAGCTCGGTTTCGGCTTGACGCTCGATCGCTGCGCCGCGACGGGCGCAAGGGAGAATCTCAAATACGTGTCGCCGAAATCGGCCTGTGCGGTGTCGGCCGACGCCGGCGAGCCCTATAGGGACCGATTGCTGCCGCTTCCCGCCTTCCTGCGTGAGGCTTCAGCGGAAGCGGGCCTTGCCGACGCGCTCGACGGCCTCAGGACGACCGGGCATTTTATCGAAACCCGCATCCTCCATCTCGCCGGCAGGGAGCTTCCCGAAGCGCGCAAGCGGGTTGTCGAACTCCTGCGCGAACGCCTGTAAATTGGGCTTTTTTGCATTTGCCGGCCATTCCCTCTATCATTCGGGCGAACAAGCGAACATCGACACGCAGAACGGAGCGGCCCGCACCATGGAGCCTATCGCGGACATTTTTGAGTCAGCCAACGACGCAAAGGCGAATTTCGATGAGATCTACAATCTGCCCGATCCGCGACGCTATTACCGCACGCTCGGCGCTCTCGATTACCGGATCCCGACGGAGGCGCGCCCGATCTTTCGAAAAGTGATGAAGGCGATCGGCCGGGATCGCCTGAACATTGTCGATATCGGCTGTTCCTACGGCGTCAACGCCGCGCTCATTCAGTACGATCTCGAATTTTCGGATCTGGCGGCGCGTTACGATGCATCCGGCCTGAAATCGGAACCGGTCGCGGATCTGATCGCCGACGACGCCGCGTTTTTCAGGGAAGCGGAGAAGACAGTCAACGCCGCATTCACCGGCGTCGATATCGCCGACAAGGCGGCGGGATACGCCAAGGCGGTCGGACTGATCGAAGAGGCGGTCGTCGCCAATCTTGAGAGCGATCCGTTGAGCGAAGATGCCGCCGCCGCGGTCGCGAACGCCGATCTCATCATCACAACCGGCGCGGTCGGCTATGTGACCGAGCGGACATTTTCGCGGATCATCGACGCTGTTGACGGGTCTCCTCCCTGGGTCGCCGCGTTTTCGCTGCGGCAGTTTCCGTTCGACACGATTGCGGAGGAATTGAGGGGCTTCGGTCTGACGACTGAAAAGCTGGAGGGGCGGCATTTCCCGCAGCGGCGGTTTCGCGACGCGGAAGAGGCGGCAGGGGCCATTGCGGCGGTCGAGGCGCTGGACCTTGATCCCGCGGGGCTTGAAGCCGAAGGAGAATATTTCGCCGAATTTCACCTCGCCCGGCCGAAAGGCGCGCCCGGTCTCGCCGAGTTGGGGATATAGGGCGCTGGCCTCGGCGCCAGACTCTGCTATTTCCCGCCCATGACAAAGACCAAGACCCGCAAGGGCGGCCCGAATGATCCCAATCGGCCGCCGAGACCCGAAGAGATTTTCCTGGAGCCGTTCGACGAGGCGCTGTCGCGGCGCTACCTCGCCTATGCGCTCTCGACAATCACTGCGCGCGCGCTGCCTGACGTTCGCGACGGGCTGAAGCCGGTTCATCGCCGCATTCTTTTTGCAATGCGCCAGATGCGGCTCAATCCGAAGGGCGGGTTCAAGAAATCCGCTAAGGTCGTCGGCGAAGTGATGGGCAATTATCACCCGCACGGCGACCAGGCGATCTATGACGCGATGGTCCGTCTTGTGCAGGATTTCTCCGTTCGCGTGCCTCTCATCGACGGGCAGGGGAATTTCGGCAATATCGACGGCGATAATGCCGCCGCCATGCGCTACACCGAAAGCCGCCTTACGGAGGCGGCTGCGCTTTTGCTTGAAGGCATCGACGACGACGCTGTTGATTTCAGAAGCACCTATGACGGAGAAGGGGAAGAGCCGATTGTCCTTCCCGCGGCGTTTCCGAAC
>CALKYG010000128.1 GCA_938003575.1 uncultured Alphaproteobacteria bacterium | reverse complement strand
AAGCAATCGAGCGTCCAGACGAGCGCCGCCAGCCCGAAGGCGATGCGCCCGACTTCGCCGAGCGCGAATGTGTAATGCAAGGAGAAGACGAACGGCATGATCTGGCGCCAGCCGTCCTGGAGATCGCCCCACCGCCCGCGATAGACTTCCTCACCCGTATAGGGATCAAGCGCGATCTCGTCATAGGGGAGCGGCGCATCGCCTTTCGCTTCCGCGTAAAAGACGAGCGCGCGGTCCGGGCGGATGTCGAGTTCGACGCGGGTGAACGCCGCTTCCGGCGCAGCGCTTTGAGCGCGCTCGAGCAGCGTCACCGGATCGAGCGGCGCAGCGTCGAGCGCGGGCGGCGCGACGCGCATCCACGGCGCGGTTGCGGCGTAGAGTTCGTCATAGAAGGCGATCAGAGCGCCCGTCGCCCCGGCGAGCGTCAGAAACACCGCCAGCGTCAGCCCCGCCCAGCGATGCGCGATCACCCAGGCGGCGCGCGTTAGCGACAGGCGCGGCGGCGCGACCGCGATTTCCGTTCGTATGCTGATGGGCGCGCCGTCCATCGATCAGAACCGCGCCCGATAGCTGATGGTCAGCCGCCGGCCCTCGGCGAGCGTCGGCGTAAACCCCCCGCCGGCGAGCGTCGTGTTCTCATACCTGTTGTCGAAGAGGTTCGACGCGCCCGCCGTGAAGACGCCCGGCCCGATTTCAAAGCTTGCCTGAAGGTCGGCGAGAAAGACTGACGGCGTATTGATGAAGCCGAGCCCCTGCTCTGCGGCGGAGAAGAAGTTTCCTTCGGCGATGTAAGTCGCTTGCGCGAAGATCGACAGGCGTTCAACTGGCGTCAGGTCGAGATAAGCGGTGAAGCGCGTCGGCGAGACCGTGTCCGCGCCGAAGGGAATGAAACGCGCGAGGTCCTCATCGAAAATCTCGCCGCGCTGCCAGGTGAAGACGCCGCCCGTTTCGATCCCGTCGGCGAGCGCGGCGCTGATCGTCCCTTCGACGCCCCAAACGCGCTGCGGGACGCGCAAGGGAATGAGCGGGCAGAAGGACTGCCCGGCGCAGCTCGGGTCCGGCTGCAACAGCGATGCGGCGTCGGATTCCGAATAAAACGCCGCCGCCGAAAGAGTGACCGGCCCCGCGTCGCCGCGAACGCCGACTTCGTACTGGTCGGAAATCGCCGGCTCCGGGCTGATCAGTGACGGATCGGCGGCGTTGCGCGCCGCGCGGCCAAGCTGGGTCAGTTCCGCGCCCTGATTGTAGCTGGCGTAGAGCTGCAGCGCCTCGGCGAGGTCGACGATGACGCCGCCATTTGCGAGCAGCAAGCCTGCCTCATCGAAATCGCCCGGCGCGCCCGTTCCTGGAAGCGCGAGGCCGGCCAGTTCATCGCCGATGGCGCCGCGATAAAACTCCTGCCGCACGCCGCCGGTCAGACGAACGCGCCCAAGCCGCACATCGGCCTGACCGAAGAGGCCGACCGTGTTGAGCGTGACTTCCGGCGCGATGAAGCCGGTGACGACTGAAGGATCTGCAGGGTCGAGCAGAAGGCGCAGCAGGCGGTTTCGCTGATAATCGACGCCGTATTCAATTGAGGCCGAGGCGCGGCCGATGTCGAACGGCCGCTTCAACGTCACGCGAAGGCCGGTCGTCGAATTTTCCCGGTCGTCGCTGAAGAAATCCGGCGCGCCGGCGTTGAAGTCCTGAAAATTGGCGCGCTGCCGGAACACCTGCGCCTGCCGGAAGGCGGCGATGTAAAGCGAGTGGCCGACCACATCATCGGCGTCTAGCGAGACGGCGAGCGTATATTGCTTGTCGACGCCCT
>CALKYG010000127.1 GCA_938003575.1 uncultured Alphaproteobacteria bacterium | reverse complement strand
TCAAGCAGAGAGGCTGCGAAGACAGGCCTATGGTTTCGCGTTGGTTCGAAGAACGAGGCGGCGCGTTGAATGCTTCACACGAGTTCGATAGCCACCATGACCTCAACGCGCTGCTTCAGGCGAGTTCAGGGGTGGCGATTGTTCCGATCAGCGCGCCGCATCCGCCGGAACTGAAGCGGGCCAAGATCGACGGTCTTTCCCTAATGCGCACGATCTACGTTTACGCCGTCGCCGGCCGACAACGAAGCGCCCCCGCTGCGGCGATGCTTAATCTGCTGCGCGCCTCCGATTCCTGGCAGGTCGCCTAACCCAGGCCTTCGAGCGCATTCAAGATATCTTCGATTTCCATCCTCGTGCGGTAGTCGGCGTTCACATAGCGCGCTGCGACGCGGCCGGTCCTGTCCAGAACAAATGTCGCCGGAATAGGCAGAACCCAGCTCTTCGCGGTCTGGTAGGAGGGAACATCCCATCCCGCGCCTGCGATAAGCCGCGCCATTTCATCATCGACCCAGATCGCCAGGTTGAGCTCTAGCGCGTAACCATTATCGACGTCCGTCAGAATCGGAAGCTGGTGCTGCGAATCCGCGGAAAGCCGCTGCGAATATTTCCGGCTTTCCGGAGATATCGCGACAATGCTGGCCCCTTTCGCCTTGGCTTTGTCGGCGATCTCTCCGAGCGCTGTTGCGGTCGTCTTGCAATACGGGCACCAATGACCGCGGAGAAATGCGACAATAACTGGGCCATTGAACAGCAGCTTTGAAAGGCTCACCAGCCGCCCGTCCTGATCCGGCAAGACGAAATCCGGAAGGATGTCGCCGACTTTTGGCGCCGATCCGCCCGCTTCAGCGATCTGAAGTCGGCCGACGAATTTATCGACGGTTTCGGCGAAAACCGTGCTGAGGCGACGAACCGCATCTGCGATAATCTTGAGGCGTTCTGCTAATGGCGCGTTTAGCGCGATAGCGCGCTCCGTCGCTCTGTCGAGCGCAGCGACAAGGTCAGAAGATTGGGACATTGCAAAGCCGATCTCGTGGGTTCGGCGCGGAGCATAACATCCCTCGGGCTCCTTCGCGAGAAGGCGGATCCGCCCAAACCGCGCATAACTGCCATAACTCCTGCGCATGGCGCGGACGATGCGCCTCCCGCATGGATGCGATGCGATTATTCAAATTCTATTCTCGCCTGGCGCGGCGTACCGATTGGGCGTCTTCAGAAAGTCTGCGGTCGCATTGGTCGCAGCCGAACCAGCCAGGAGAGAAAATGACGATGAAGTACCGTTTGAACATGACGATCGGAACCGCCTGCGTCGCCGCATTGGCGTTCCTAGCTTCGGCCGCCCACGCCGGCGAATGCCCGGCCGGAAAGGTGAAAGCCGGCGTCCGCACGAGCGGCGAGATGACGCCCAAAGACGTGACGGACGAGACATTATCATCAATCGATCTCGGCAAGGAAATCGACGGTTTTGATAATCGCAACCTTCGCTTTCGCAAGCTCGTGATCCAGCCGGGCGGCGTCGTGCCGTGGCACGATCACACGGACCGGCCTGCGCTCATCCTGACCGCATCGGGCGAAATTACCGAATTCCGAAGCGATTGCGGCGTCGGCGTCACCCACAAGGCTGGCGATATCTCCAGGGAAGTCAAAGGCGTGATGCATTGGTGGAAGAATGAGGGGTCGGAACCCGCCGTTCTTTACGCAGCAGACGTTCAGCACAGCCAATAGCGATTGCCGCACCTCGGTTGAAGTTCGGCGCGCCATCGCCCTCCAGGCGCGCCGAGACCCCCGCGGCTGGGCGCCCTTGCATGCCGCAGGATGGACGCCGCACCGCCTCTCTCTCCTCAACGGGAGCGGCGTCCATCCAACTCACGCACTCGGACGAATGCAATGACCAACAGCGATATAAGCGGCGAGCCTCGCCGCGCGCCGATCCCGGCGACTCCGATCATAATCGGCGCAATCGGCTTTCTGACGCTCGTTGATCTTTTTGCAGCACAGGCGATTCTGCCGTCTCTCGCACAGCGGTTCGAGGCGACGGCGGCAGAGATCGGGTTTGCCGTCAACGCATCCACGATCGGGATGGCGGTCACCGGAATTGCGGTCGTTTTCTTCGGCGGCGACGTCAATCGCCGGAAAGGCGTGTGGATCAGCCTTGCGGCTCTCAGTGCGCCGACGCTCGCCCTCGCTTTCGCACCTGACCTTTTGACGTTTACATGGCTCCGCGTCGTCCAGGGCGTCTTCATGGTGACGGCGTTCTCGCTCACTATGTCCTACCTCGCGGAGCGATGCACGGCGGCGCAATCGGCGACGGCTCTTGCCGCCTATGTGACAGGTGTGGTCGCAAGCAATCTCGTCGGCCGCCTCATGTCCGCAAGCGTGACCGACGAATTCGGCGTTCCGGCGACTTTTGCTATGTTCGCGGCGCTCAATCTGACCGGCGCCGGCGTTGCGGCGGCTGCGCTCAAAGGCGTGCGCCCACTATCCGCCGGCTTAAGCGCCGCAAGATCTCCCTTTTCGGTGCTCCGCGATCACCTGTCCAATGCTTGTCTCAGAACGAGTTTTGCGATCGGATTCCTAATCCTCTTCGCTTTTATCGGCGTTTTTACTTATGTGAACTTCGTTCTCGCCGCACCGCCAATTTCCCTCACGCCGATGGCGCTCGGCCTAGTCTATTTCGTCTTCCTTCCATCGATGGTGACGACGCCAGCCGCCGGACGCATCTCAG